>CANHEC010000214.1 GCA_947459455.1 Chitinophagaceae bacterium | reverse complement strand
ATGATGATTTGGGAGTGATGAATTATGAATGATGAGTGATGACTTATGAGTGATGATTTATGAATGATGATTGCGGGGTGGGGGTGGATGATATGTTGCTGGTATTGGAAGTGTGCGTAAGCTGCTGAAAAAGCTGCTGGTAGCGGGGTGCCAGCGATGTCCAGCTATAGTGCTGCCTGGCAAACGCCCGCCGTTGTGCCTGCAGCGCCGGGCTATTTTGCTGCAGTGCCTGCGCTATGCTGGTACATAGTTGCCAGGGCGTTTCCATGGCACAATAGATGGCCTGGTCTTGCAACACCCATTTTGTTTCGGGCATGGGCCGACATACTACCGGCAGGCCGTGCCATAGTGCTTCTACCAGCGCCAGCCCAAAACTTTCTTTGGGCGAGCATAGTACAAACAGGTCGGCGGCTGCATACCAGTTTCCCAACATGGGGTGCAGCATGCTGTTCATAAAATAGCCATGATGGCCAAAGTGTTGCTCCAGTAGCTGCCGCAGCTCGGCAGTATCGGCCGAAGAGGCCCCCAGCAGCACCGGGTACACCGGCTGCTGACTGGCAGCCAGCGCTGCTACCAGCAGGTGCATGGCCTTGGTGCTTTTGTCGAGCAGGCCTACACTCAGTACAATTTTTTTATGGCCTGCCCGCTGCCGGATGCTGGCGATAAGGTGCTCATCGTAGGCAAAATCATCTTCAATAAAATGTGGCAGTACCGTTTGGCGCTCCGCCGGCAGGTGGGTGCATTGCGCCAGGTAGGCGTCGGTAATGTGGTGCACAAAATCGAGCTGCGGACGAAACAAGCCGGGGATGGCCTGCCCGCCGGTATACAATACCAGCGAGTACCGAAGCCCCAGCCAGCTGCGCAGCTTGTACAGGTAGCAATACAGCTGGTACTCGCCCAGGTAAATGACGCGGGGCCTGCGCCACAGCAAGTGCCATAGCATGCCCAGAAAAAAAGTTCGTTGCTCCCACAAAAAGGCTTGCGAACGGCCTTTGAGCCAGCGGTGGCTGCGGGGCAGGTTGGCAATGCGGCGGCTTCGCACACCCGGCCGGGTCCAGGGCCCGCCACACCACACCTCTGGCGGCGGCAGGCCCGGCTGAGCACTGATGTGCGTGGCCAGCGACGCTATGTACTGCTCAAACCCGCGGTTGATGCGGCCCAGGCCGGTGCATAGCAGGAGGATGGGAGAGGATGAAGGCATGTAGCGGCTACTATCTAGTTGTCAGCCCAGACGCAGTGAGGCATTTCGTTAAACAGGGACGAGACGGTTCCAAATCGTGAGATGCCTCCTGTCGTCGGCATGACGGATGAGTTACAACGGTATGACGGGCATCAAAGTGCGGCATGACTACTTCGCCAAACACGTCATCCCGAACGCAGTGAGGGATCTCATCAAATAGCGACTATACGGTTCCAGATCGTGAGATGCCTCCTATCGTCGGCATGACGGATGAAAACATGGTAATAGGGCCAGAGGAATACAACTTGGTAGTTTGATTTTTACTACCCCAAAACATCGTCATTTAAAAATCGCCACTCCGGATTAAACTCACTTATTAGCGCCAGCTTCTTTTCTCGACGCCAACCCTTGATCTCCTTTTCGCGGTTGATACCCTGTTCTGCACTCTGCTGTATTTCGTAAAACACCAGCCAGTGACAACTATACCGAGCGGTGAACGACTCAGCGTTATAATTCGTAACATGTTGTTGCAAACGAACCTGCAGATTATTGGTGAAGCCGACGTAGAGAACTGACTTATTTCGATTGGTTAGTATGTACACATAGTAGTTGGTCATACTTACGAAATCATCAGACGGATTGTCCTTTTGATTGCCCAAATGCCTTCTGTCACTTCTCCAAACACGCCATCCCGAACGCAGTGAGGGATCTCACTAAACAACGACGATACGGTTCCAAATCGTGAGATGCCTCCTGTCGTCGGCATGACGGAAGATGAACAACGGGATTGCAAATCACTGGCCATGCAAAAACTGAAGACCCATCATTCCTCCTCACCATCACCCCTTCCCCACCTCCTCCAAAAACGCATACAGCCGCTGCTGCACTGCTGCCTGGCTAAAGCGGGTGCTGGCTTCCCGCAGCGCATTGATACACTTGCGGCGGTACTGTACCGGCAGGGCACTAATGGCCAGCAGGCGCTCTGCTATATCGGCCGCATGGGCCGTGGCCAACGAAAATCCAATGTCGTACTCATCTACAAACTGCCCACTGGCGGCCTCATCGGGCCCTACAAACAAAATGGGCCGTCCCGCCGCCATGTAATCGGTGAGCTTGGTTTGTACACTGCTGTTGCTGTAGGCCTGGTGGGCCTCTTCAAAACTGGCCGTACATACCAACAACCATGCCTGCTGTAGCAAGGGCTGCAGCTGAGCATAGGGCAGCCAGCCCATGTACTGCACGCCGGGGCCGGCCAGGGCCGCCTGCTGCTGTTGCCAGTGTGCCGCACTGCTGTATACCTGCAGCTGAAACCCAACATGCCCCTGCTGCTGCAGGCGGTGCACCGCCCGTGCTACGGCCGCCAGCGCATCGGCATGCATGGGCCAGATGGAACCAGCGTAAATTAGTTGGTAGTTGGCAGTTGGCAGTTGGCAGGGCGTTTCGTCTTCGGTAGCGACTGCCGGCTCTTGATGGCTGGCTGCCAAGGCTGCGGCCGCCTGATTTAAGTTGTTAGTGGGCAGTTCTTCTTTTAAATGTTGGCGGTTGGCAGTTGGCAGTTCTTCTTTTGAAAGTATGCTGTTTGCAGTTTGCAGTTTGCGGGCAGCATCATTATCATCGTCCACATCGCTTGCCATCTGCCAGCTGCCATCTGTCAACTGCACGGCAGGTGCAGGATTGTGCACTACCAAACAGGGCTTGGGTGCCAGCTGGTAGCGCCGCAGCAGCGTGTGGTGCAGCTGCCGGCTGATCATGAGCCAGGCAGGCGCCTGCTGCAGCAACTGTTGAACGGTTTGCTGCAGGTTGCCGCCCCGCCAGCGCAGCGTACTGCCTGCCATCCAGTCGTCCATAAAATAGGGCAGCACGGTATAGCCAGCTTGTTGCAGGCGGCGGCCTATAATCAACTTTTCAGGCAGCGATGTACTTAACAAAACGATACACTGTTCGGGCAGTGGTAAATCGATGGCCGACAAAACCAGCTGTTGCAAATGGGTTAACTGTCTGCGAAGCAGCCACGCATTCAGCCAATGGCCTAGTCGGTTCGACAGCCGTTCCCATTTGCGCTTCGGGTACTGCAGCATTTTGACGTCCATCCGTTGCTCAAAGCCACCTTGCGACTCGGTATCTCCACCCAAATAATAAATATCATTCTTCCACCCGCTCAACAAATTAGCCAGCGTTTGGCTGGTACCGCCTCCATTAGGAGTTGGCACACCATCTACCAATAGCACCAATGACTTGCCAAACTTCATAAGCGAACTAATCAATCATATAGCCCTATACAGTCCCAATTGGTGTATACATATAAAAACCTTTATGATAGTTCTACCCATTAAATAAGCAAAGCTCCGAGTCATGGCTGCTTTAAATGTTCAAGGCAGCCTCTGCTTGAATAATCAAGGCTTACTACCTAATCATGATAACGGATGACAACTTCTGATCCAAAAAACGGCAATTAACTACCATGGCGCTTACAATATGAAATAAAGCGCCTTATCATCCGAGTTTGGAAATCACTGAAAAGAGAAATCCCAGAAACGAAATAAATCACCCATATGCTGTGCTCAATCATTCGAGGCTGACCTGTCAATTTCCCAGCAACTAACTTAAATAATGCACGTGTTGAAAGTAGCATTTTAGACCCAAATCGAAGTCTATTAACTTCTAACGCCACCGAATATTTCGTCATTACAATCGCATCCGTAGCACCTTCCCTTTTCAATTTATCTAGGTACTCAGATGTTAGCCTGTTTCCTTCAATGAAATGGTTAAGCCTTAAACAACTCGTTTGAGCAATCCGATGCCCAAGTATCTGGGCTCGCATGCATATCTCACCATCATCGCATCTTGATTCAATGCTGCCATTGGGTCCAATACAAAGACTCGGAATCTGGTCGTTAACCAATTGAGACAGCAATGCTCTCCTACACACCATGCCTGCCCCCGGGATCCCATAACCAAATCTTTCTTCACACTCTGCTTCAGGAGATCCGATGGCAAAGTAACCTTGCTCACCTATAAACCAATCTGGAAACGGAGAGTCGCTCACAGCAACAATTGCAGGACCGAATATCGAATAGCACCCATAACGCTCAAAAACTCCTTCTATCTGAACCAAATAATCTGGGTAAAGATGATTATCGTCATCGCAGATAATAACAATATCTCCCTTCGCTCTTTTGACACCAGTATTTAAAGCGAATGACTTTCCTTGGCTTTTCTCTTCCAATAACAACAAGGGGAATGGTGCCCCGAAAGAATACCAAGCCTCCTTTACAAACGCACTTGTGTCATCTCTAGAATTATTGTCTACGACAATTAATTCTACGCTCGACGTCGGCGGCAGCTCAAGCCTTGAAACATGACGAAGTGTGCCTTTAATAACATTGGTGCTATTATAACAACATATGATAATAGAGAACGTCATTACCTTTTCATATGCCTTACAGCGTAAATCATACCGGTTGACCAAGCCTCTCCATTTTTTCTATCCTCAAAAAGGATAAACTCATGCTTAAGAAGAAGCTTCTTCACTTCGTTGTAATTATCAAAGTGCCACTCAAGAATGATAATAGAGAATCTTTCAATAACCATGTTGGCAGACATTGAGCGAAGAATATCAAGTTCTGAACCTTCACAATCCATTTTCAACACAAACGAAATGCTTTCACTTTCATCTAATTTAATGACATTGTCAAAAATAAATCCTGCATTTCTGGTAACTACCTTCTGACTATCGTGATAACTCGCAGGATCGCTAAAGGTCCTTGGTATTGAAAACGTAGCAGTATTCGGTATTGATGCATTAATCCAAAACTCGTCATCTGTTGCAGCAAGTCCAAAATTGTATGCCGTAATTTTCTTTGCAACATCTGGATTCCTGGAAAAGTTGCGCAATGCAACCTCGTAGGTGCTTGGAACAATCTCGAATGTGAACACAGCTTCT
>CANHEC010000213.1 GCA_947459455.1 Chitinophagaceae bacterium | reverse complement strand
GATTGGCGCCGGCACTATTGGGGTGAAGCCCTGCGCCACGGCCATAGGCCCCGTTATCGTGGCCCCACACCTTCGACAATAATGCACCAGTGCGGTGATTGGCAACGGTATACACCGTGAGAAAGGGTGATTGATCAGCGCCGATGTTGATCGGGGCATCAAGATAATTTTCGAAAAACTGCAGCGCTGGCTGACCATTGAGACTGCTGCTTTGTACCTGCACCGGCTGAAAAGCTGGTGTAGATTGAACAGCGTGGCGACCATTGCCCGAAAGGTCTGTCATACGGGACACCTGCATGGCATTGGGGCTCATTTTGGCTACCTGATCGGCCCTGAACCAGGCCCGCAACGAACTTGATGGATTCTTGCGCTGCTGAATAGCGTTGCCTAATGTGATCCCATTTTTTTGAGGTTCGCAGGTAAGGGCCAGCCAAAATTCACCGCTGGGCACTGCCACTACTTCAATGTAGCGAAGCGAATTGTTGGTACCATACGGCGTAATGACAGGTGTAAGAGCCGTGTATTGATTGGCTTGAAACAGGTTGTTGCTATAATCAAGATCAGCATTGGCGCCACGGTACTGTATCACCTGCAGGTTGGCACTGGTACAGCTGGTACCGTTCTGTTGGTTGTAGGCGGCTACAAAAGCATCCAGCTCGGCACCGGTAATAACAAAGCGGATATTGGCAGTGGCTGTGATATTCTGCCCGCGGGGATCGAGCAGGTAGTTGCGCTGGAAAAAACCGCCATCCTGTACGCCGGACTGACCAAAGTAACCCGTGTGGTTTCTTACCGACTGCGTCACAATGCGATTGCTCCAGCAAATACTGTTCAGGTTGGTAGTATTGCGCCGAATATCGAACACAGGTCTGATCGCTTCGTCGTAGATGGTCACAAAGGCAGTTCCCGCAACCGGTACACAGTCTTTCATGGTCGAAAAGTCGACGGCTGCATTGGAAGGCGCAGGTGGGTTCGTACCATTTTCGATAAACTCATAAGCTCCTGCATCTACAGCAGCACCCGAAGGACGGGCCACTGATTCGAGATCGGAAGCAAAACCGAAGGAAGCGATACTGGCACCTGCATTCCTGGCAGGCGAGCTAGCCAGCAGGCGGTAATTTTTCTGTGCGGCATTCACAAATCCGGCTTCTGCTACGGTGGCGCGGTTGATATTGTTGCGCTGAGTAGCGCCAATAGTCGAAGGGAAAATTATGTAAGGCGTGCTACTGGTACCCACGGTGCCGGGAGCCACCACTATATTATTGACAAACTCGCTGCCGGGGCCCATGGTACGGTTGGTATTGCTGGCCCTAATGCCATCGCGGCCGGGTGATACCACCGTGTTATTTACCACTTTTACTACCAGTGGCGCAAAACCGGGCGCAGGCCGGTCGTCTATAAACATGGCATCCTGCAGCGTAGTGCCTTTACCTGCGTTTACCACCAGGTTGTTGTACACAAAATTGGTACCCGAGCCAAACACCTGGATACCATTGCCGGTACCAAAATCTACCACGTTGTTGTAAACTCGGCCATTCGACTTGCCACCCAGAATGATCCCTGCTTGCTGCGAACCGATATTGAGTGTACCAAAGTTGCGAACCACATTGTTGAATATTTCTACGCCCGCTACTGTGGTCGCTACTTGTATACCATCCCAACCGAGTGTGTCCAGCAGGTTGTTATACACTTTTACATTGCGGGAAGTTTGTGTTTCTACTGTAATGTTGACACCGGCACAGTCTTTTACTATAGCGGTATACATGGTATTGCCAATGTAAAAACCTTCACCCTGCGTGTTGTGCACGTAGTTGTCGTGGATATCCAGATTAGAAATTTCCCAGGCTCCTGCTCATGTACCCGGCGAACAGCTGGCAGCATTGGTTTTGATAATGAAACCAACCGAGGCCATCCGCACTTCCACATTTTCGATTTCTACATTGCTTACGCTATCGGCCATGGCAAGTCCCGAGCTAAAGCTGCGGCTACCGCCGTCTACCCGCATTCCGTATTTCACACCCGGAGCTCCACTACCCGATACTCTGAAAAATCGGCTCTTTACTACGCGAATACCAAAATTGGGTGTAGCGCTGGCACCACCGTTGAAAAGGACTGGGCCTCCACAATTGGTAATGGTAATGGGACGGTCAGCAGTGCCCACCAAACCCTCCAGCGAAATGTAGCTGTAGGTGCCCGCCATAATGCAGATCTTTTCTCCGGGGGCTACTGCACCTGCTGCAAAACGAGCAAAAATACCACCATCGCTCTGGGGCCGCAGCACCCTATCGCAGCCGCAATCGCTGACGATACCTGCCGGGTTCACAGTAACCTGAATAGTATCCCGGGTCACGCCGCCAGCGTTATCCGTTACAGTTATCTGGTAGCGGTATACGCCTACCGTAGTAAGGCCAGTAATATTGGTACGAGCAGCCGTTGGGCTGGCGATAGTGCCTACCGCTGGGCCAGCTATACGCACCCAGCGCCAGCTGCTGATGGTGCCATCGCTGTCAGAAGCGGTCGCTTGCAGCGTTACTGCACTGGCAGGTTGTACAATAAGTGTATCGCGGCCGGCATTTGCCACCGGCAGCTGATTGAAAAAGAATCGAGCTTGTACCTTTTGAGGCGCCAGCACCATCCACATACATACCCACAGCACTAACCAGGCAGGCCTCACGGTCGCTTTCGTTCTATTCGTTACAAAAAATAAGCCCAGCCACATACCTAAACCATTGTTTATCAGGACGAAACGGTAGTCCTGCGAACCGGTCTAAGTGGCCCAGGGTTGAATTAAAAGACAATGACTTGTGTGGGGGAATAGGACTCTAAACAGATGGATACAGCATTACCAACACCAGCCAGGTAAGGAAGCATGTTATCCGTTGTCTACTAGTAATCAATCATTGCGCCAAACCAGTTTTCGAATCAAAAAAGAGTCTCTTTTTTCCACTTATCCACCAAAATTGGTGCTGGCACTGCAGGTAAAGTGAAGGAAGCGACCAGCTTTCCTCGTTCCGGCCGCCCCCTTCTGGTGCCTGGCATTGTAGCCGGCACCTTACTGGATAATGATTTTTTGCGTCAGCAACTGGCTGCCCAGTCGGCACTGCAGGTAGTACATACCGGCGCCCAAGCCGGCCAGCGACAGATTGGTTTGAAGCTGTCCTGCCGCCTTGTGGAAGGTAAGACTGCGAACGGCTGCCCCTTGCATATTAGTCACTGTGACCTGCGCCTGACCAACGAAAGCGCCATCCAGCAGAAGCTGTACCTGGCCCTTGCTCGGATTCGGCCAAACCTTCATGGCAGCCACTTTAGCTAATACAGCGGTAGGATTGCTGACGACCCCACCCTGCGCAGGCGCTAGTTGTTTGGGTGCCGACAGTGGCGTTGGTTCGGCTGTAATGTCTATTACACTGAAGTTTCCGAAGGTTTGTCCGGGCTTCACCTGCATATCGAACACGATTTCGGTGACACCGCTTACAGCTGCAATGTTGGCCGCCAGGTTGTAGTCGCGGTTCATCACTGCATTAAACTCCTGGTTATAAACGGCTTCTCCACTCCTTTTTACCTGCAGTGTACGTACCCCGTAGGTGGAACGGCTACCCCAAAACTTAAAGTTGTAGGTAAGTGCCGGATTGAGGCCGAAAATGCGCCATTTGCCACTGGTAGTAGAACTGTGAGCAAATGCGTTGTCGTTCACAGCAGAGGCAGGATAATCGCCCACTTCGCCAATGGTATTGCCACCATTCATACCGTTGCCGGTGATGCTGAAAGTGCCATCCAGCCGGCTGATGATTTCAACCCCCACACCCGTGGGCACGTTGGCGGTATCTACCGCTTTGGTCAGGCGTACGCCCGGACGGCCGTCAGTCACATTGTTCCAGTATTTGCCCCAGCGGTCGAGTACCGTAATTTGTCCAACAGGCGCTGCCGGACCGGCGTCGATCAAAATGCGGGTACGCGGTGCTGCCTGCAGCATCACTTGCACGGTGTCGCTGCTTTCAAAGCCGTATTCATCGGTTACTGTGAGCACAAATCGATAAGAACCTTCTGCCAGTCCTGATACCAGCGTGCTGGCCTGCAGCGGGTTTGCCAATACTGCATTGCCATTACCGGCTATTTGCTCCCACTTGTATTGCAGGGTATTTCCATCGGGGTCGAACGATTCGCCGCCGCTCAATGTGGCACTGGTCACCCGCTTTTGCAGCAGGATATCGGTACCGGCATTGGCCACGGGGCTCTCATTTACCACCAGGTACATGCTGTCGCTGGCCTGCGCTCCCATGTCATCGGTCACGTTCAGCACGAGGTAGTAGCGGCCCGCCGGTACACTCGAAAAATCGAAGGGACTGGCTGCACGGGCCTGCTGCATCAGCGGATCGGCCGAAAGAACACTCAGCACACTATCTACTACTGTACCGTCCGGATCGCTGACGGCAGCATCAACTTGCAAGGAAGCTCCTACTGGAAGTACCCGATCGGGGCCCAGTTCTGCCACGGGTGCCCGGTTTACAAAAATGGCCACGGTATCGCTTGATTTGGCTCCATCGTCATCAGTTACTGTGAGCTCAAAGCGATGCCAGCCGGCCTCCAAACCACTTACCCGGCTACTAGCCGAAGCAGGTGATTCCACCACACATGGATGATTGACCATAATGGGCCGCCATGCGTAAGATACCACGACACCATCGGTATCGACCGACAGGCGACCATCCAGCACTGTATTATTTGTAGGAAACAGTAAAACCTGATCGGCGCCGGCATTGGCTACGGGTGCCTTATTGGGAATAGGTGCAGGCAATACGGTCACTTGTACAGTATCGCGACCTACCAGGCCCGGCACATCTGTCACGGCCAGCTCAAACTGGTAAGTACCTTGTACCAAGCCGGTAATAGTAGTTTGAGCAGCTGCAGTATTGGTAATCACTGCATTGCCACCTGCAATTTTGCGCCACTGGTAAGTACTGATATTATTTTGCGCATCGGTAGCGCTGCCGGCCAGGCTTACGCTGCTTTGCGGAAGCGTAATTTGCTGATTGGCCCCAGCATTGGCCACAGGCGCTGTATTGGGAGGTGTAGTGCCCTTGCGCTGGCGCAGCATCCATTCGTAAATGCTTTCGCCATTTTCACGCCAGGATGGGTTG
>CANHEC010000212.1 GCA_947459455.1 Chitinophagaceae bacterium | reverse complement strand
GCTGAGCGAATGCAGCACATGCTTTAGGTAAAGGCTGTCAATGTCTTTGCGGGAAACAACATTGATCTTCTCGTTCCACTCTTTGTACAAGCCCTCCAGCGCCTGCAGTTGCTGCAGTTGCTGCGGGGTAAAATCGGCAAAGTAGCGGGTGACAACTTCGTAGCTCACGGGCGACGTTTATTCGGTGGTAAAATGCGCCACAAAGGTCGCCGCTTCTGCTGTTCAAAGCGCAGGGCCGGTGTTGCAAACGCTGCGCTTTTGTCGAAGCGAAGCAGCTATTTCCAGGCACTGCGGGGTTTCAAAAACAGCGAGAAGGAGAACACGATGTAGTAGAAAAACTGCCAGATATCCAGCAGCCAGAAAAGCGGAATCAGATCGTTTTCCTTCAGGCGCTGCATGGCCTTGCCCCACACAATGCCTTGCGTAATCCAACGCAGCCCCAATATGCCCGCCGCCAGCCGCCAATCGAAAAAGATGGCCGATACCGCCAGCAGGGGGTAAAACAACCAATTGACGAAAGCATACGTGCCCAGCAGCCATTGATGACTGGCTTTGTAAAAACGAGCCGTGCTGTAGTGCCGCGTTTTCTGGCGCCACCATTGCTGAAAGCTGGCAGCCGGCTGGCTGTAGGTAAATGCATCCGGATCGATGACCACCGCTGTGTTGGTAGCGGTGGCCACTTTGTTGATGAACAGGTCATCATCGCCGCCGGGAATATGGTTGATGGACGAAAATCCTTTGGCCCTGAAGAAGAGATTTTTGCGATAGCTAAGGTTGCGACCCACGCCCATGTAAGGCTTGCCTGCCAGTGCGTAGCTCAGGTATTGCAAGGCTGCATGAAAGGTTTCGAAGCGGATCAGTTTGTTCAGCAGACCGGGCCGCTTTTCGTGGGCGCCATAGCCCAGTACAATCTCGGTTTCTTCGTGGTAGGCGTCCTGCATCTTTTGGATCCAGTGCTCGCTGGCGGGCCGGCAGTCTGCATCCGTCAGCAGCATCACTTCGTACTTGCTGCTTTTGATGCCAATGCTCAGCGGATACTTTTTACCCGGAATGTGTTTGGCTTCCTGCGTCAGGTTCACCGGCTTCAGGTGCCGGAATATTTTCTCCAGTTCTTCCAGAAAAAACTTGGTGTCGTCAAACGAGTTGTCGTTTACCACCAGCACTTCGTGGGTGGTAGCATACTGTTGGGTCAAAATGGGGGGCAGGTGCTGCTCCAGGTTGTGGGCTTCGTCGCGGGCACATATCACCACACTTACCGGGTGCGTTTGCGACTGAAACTTGTCTTTCGACTTGTACAGCAGCAGCCGGGTAAAGAAATAGCCGTTGTAAAAAAGTTGTATAAGCGTAACTGCACACAGCGCAACAAAAACCCAGAGTGGCCAATGTGACAGTAGTTCGTTCCAATTCATGCGCAGGTTCGTTAGGTGTAGGGGGTGGCTGGCAGCCGCAATGCCGGGTAGCATCCCGCCATTGGTTCACAGCATTCCCCAGCATTTTTTCCGACCCCTCAAAAATAGCGGTAAGCGATGCCCCTGCGGCGAAGCGTGTAAAAAAACGAGCACTGGTGGATAATTCATTCAGCACTCCTCACGTTGTGAATAGCTTCTACAATCGGCGGCGACCAGCTTTCAACGCTTATTTTTGATCGCGGCGGTCATTTTTTGCGTAGCTCATGCAATGGCCGACGCCTTACCCACCACAGCACACCTGTCGGCGAACACCTGCTTATGAAAACAAAACGGTACTGGGAGCATTTTGTAAAAACCCTGGCGATGGGGCTGTGTTGCCTGCTGGCCGGTGGTCTCGTGGCCCAGCCATTGGGCGAACGCATCACTACGCCCGCTGTACTGCCAGCCGATGCCATCTACCCACAGGTGCTGATGCTGAAGCTACGCCCGGGTGCCACCCCGGCTGCCAGCTGGCAGCGGGTGGGTGCTGCCTGGCGTACCGGTCATCCCGGGCTCGATGCGGTGCTGCGCAAAGCCGGGGCCGTTCGCATAGACAGTTTGTTTGCCCCGGTACTATATGCTGCCCGTGCCGATGAAAACAGCCAGGCCGAACAGCAAATGCAGCAAGCGGGGCTGCTGCGCTGGTACCGCTTGCATGTCAGCAGTGCCTTGCCCATCACCGAACTGTGTGCCGCCCTGCGCAGCCTGCCCATGATAGAAGCGGCAGAGCCGGTGGCCCGCCTGCAACTGCACGATACACCGAGTGACACCCGATTTGCTGAGCAATGGAGCCTGCAAAACACCGGGCAAACAAGTGGACTGGCAGGTGCCGACATCAAGGCTGTGCCTGCCTGGGATATACAACGTGGCAGCAAGCAGGTAGTAGTAGCCATCAACGATGGCGGTGTGCTAAGCACACATGCCGATCTGCAGGCTAATATGTGGCCCGAAAAGAATTTCAACTTTGTCAGCAACAATACTACGCTGACGCCCGACAACCACGGCACGCATGTAGCGGGCCTGCTGGGTGCTGTGCGCAATAACGCCGAAGGCATAGCCGGTGTGGCAGGTGGCGATGGTACCGCTGCCAGCGGCGTGGCCATGATGAGCCTGCAAATAGTAGGTGGTACACCAGTGCAGGTAGGTCACGAAGCGCTGGCATTTGTATACGCAGCCAATAATGGCGCCGCCGTTTCGCAAAACAGCTGGGGCTACTCGGCAGCCAATCTTTTTCCTTCTTACACAGCCGATGCCATTGATTATTTCATTCAGTACGGTGGCGGTGCTGTGCTGAAGGGGGGCCTGGTGGTGTTTTCGGCCGGCAACAACGCCAGCTCGCAACTTTTTTTTCCGGGCGCCTACAGCCGGGTACTTACAGTAGCTGCCAGCAATCATCAGGATGTGCGGGCCAACTACAGCAACTTTGGCACCTATCCAGACCTGACAGCGCCGGGCGGCGAAGCCGGAGTACCGATGCTAAGCACCGTGGCCAATGGCGGCTATGGTAGCTTGTTTGGCACTTCGATGGCGGCGCCGCTGGTATCGGGGGTGGCTGCCCTGCTGCTGAGCCATGTGCCCGGCCGCCTGCTGGCCGATGATGTGCGAAATCTGCTGCTGTATACGGCCGACGATATTTATCCGCTGAATCCGACCCTGGTGGGACAACTGGGCACCGGCCGCCTGAACGCATGGCGGGCCCTGCGCAGGGCCGATAGCCTGAAAGCGCAACCGGTATTGGCCAGCATGGACCAATGGCAACTGGCCGTGGCTTGCAGTACAGTAGAAATCAGCACCGGGCCTTTGCCGGCGGGCGCCGATGAGGTCCTGATCGCCGAGGCGGATGCAATTGATTTTATCGGCCTGCCATTTGCCCGTACCTACAGTGTAGGCGATGTGCTGCCGGGTGGTGGACGCATAGTATACCGCGGAGCCGCCGGACAGGTGCAGCTGCCGCTACCCATAGATGGCAGCCGCCGTCGCTATCGCCTGTGGGCGGCCAAAGCCGATGGCAGCGCCTACAGTGCCGGCCGCGATACGGTGCTGAGCGTTCCGCACACGGTGCAGCAGCCAACTGCCGCACCTACCGCCAGCAGCATCGTGCTAGGCTGGCAGCGGCAGTGCCCGCAGCGGGGCGTGCTACTGGCCTTTAGCACCGATGGTCGCTTTGGCACCCCCACCGGTAATCCGGCTGCGGTATCGGCTATCACCGGTGGCGGCACAGCGCTGCAAACAGGCACGCAAACCAGTTTTGTGCACAATGGCCTCTTACCCGACAGCCGATATTTCTACGCTTTTTATGCTTACCAGCAGGTGGGCGCCGACTGGCAATACAGCGAGCCGATACTGCTGGCGGCCGCTACCAGCTGTGTGCAGCAAAGCCTGCCCATGCTGGAAAGCTTTACGGCCAATACTTTTCCGCCGGCGGGCTGGCGCCTGATAGATGGCGGCCCCAATGGAGATGCAGTACCCGATGGGCGCACCTGGCGCTGGCTGCAATTGGTAGGTAGTCGGCCGGGCGATAATACCAGTGTGCTGATAAATGCGTACACCCAAAATGGCAACAATTCGAAAGAAGTATTGCGCATGCCTGCCTTTACGGTGAGCGGCAATGATTCGCTGGTGATCAGCTTTGACTACGCCTACCGGGCCTACGATAATGATCCGGCCTTGGCCGACTCGCTGGAACTGGCGTGGACCGACGACTGTGGCGCCAGCTTTACCAGCATTTGGAAGGCGGGTGGCGAAGCCCTGGCTTCGGTGCCCGGCTTATCCACCGCCGAGTTTGTACCGGCCGATGCCAGCCAGTGGAAGGCCATGCGTTTTCAACTGAAAAGCTTGCTGCCCGCCAACCGACCGGTGGCACTGGCATTTATTGGCACTAATAAGTTTGGGCAAAACCTATGGCTGGATAACGTGCAGCTGCGCTATGAGGCCGTGGCCAACGATGCCGCACTGACGGCCTTGCCGGCACCGGCTGCCGGCTGGTGGTGCCAGGGTACTGTGGTGCCCACGGTACGGGTGGCGCAGGTGAGAAACGACACCCTGCGCAGCATTCGCCTGCGCTGGCAGGTATATAACACCGTGGATTCGGCCGACTACAACGGCCTGCAGGTAGCACCCGGCCGCGATACCCTGCTGGCGCTAAAGCCGCTGAGCCTGCCACCCGGCCAATACCCGCTGCAGGTGCTGCTGCGCCTGCCCAATGGCCGCCCCGATACCAATGCAGCAAACGATACCCTGCAAGCCACCCTGCGAGTGGTGGGTGCCGCCGGGCTGCCGCTCACTGCCGGCTTTGAGAGCGGGCTGCCCGCCAACTGGGTAACACTGGCCACCACCAGCGGCTGGCTACCTGCCAGTGCCGGTCACCGCAGCATGGGCAGCCTGCGGGTCGATCGTTTTAGCAACCCCGTGGCAGCCGGTAGCGCCACCCTGGTATCGCCGGTGCTTACCAGTACCGCGGCGGCTGATTCATTGCTGATCAACTTCAGCGTGGCCCATGCCCCTACAGCGGTGGGCACCGATACGCTGCGCCTATGGGCCAGCACCAACTGTGGCGCCAGTCGCCAGCTGCTGGGCGTGTGGGCCGGCGATGCACTGAGCACGGCACCCCTGCAAACCAATACCGATTTTGTACCCACCGTGCAGCAGTGGCGGCGCCTGCGGGTAAATGCCAGCAGCCTGCTGCCGGCACT
>CANHEC010000211.1 GCA_947459455.1 Chitinophagaceae bacterium | reverse complement strand
TGTTTTACAAACAGCGGAGGTACGCACACCGATGCAAAGCCATGTGTAATGGCTTCATCACACAGCTGTTTTACCTGCTGACCCGTCAGTCCTGGTTTCAGCAGCGTATGGTCAATAGTAGCGGCAATATTCTCAAGCGGTTTCAAGGCTATGTTTTTTGTTTTCAATGATATTTTCCATGGTCCAATCAAGCCGTCGATGAAACGGAGCTTTGCGTACTGCGCAGCTTTCTACCTGGCACACTTTGCAGCTAAAGGGCAAGCAGCCGTCGGTGTGTACAAACATCTCCAGCGAACTGCCAAAATCATTTCTGATCAAACGGCCGAGGTGGTCTATTTCTTGGTGCGCTTCGTGCACATTGAGATACCAGGGAATCGTAAGATGGCAATCAACATGCAGAGAATTGCCATACTTGATGATGCGTAGATTGTGCAGATCAATCCAACTGTTGCGGCGTTCGCGGTTCAGCATGGCTACCAATTGCTGTAGCAGGGCAGTATCAGCTTCGTCCATGATGCTGGCGATACTTTTTCGCACAATGCCCACGCCAGTGTAAATGATGATGGTGCCAAACAACAGAGCGACGGCGCTGTCCAGCCAGGGCAGGTTTGAAAAGTACATAAGCGTAAGACCCGCAATCAGCCCTGCAGTCGACCAGGCATCGCTTTTCAAATGCTTACCGGTTGCTGTTATAGCCAGCGAATTGTTACGCTGGCCGGTGCGTTCTGCCAGGGTACCTATCAAATAGTTGATCAGGCCGCTGATGGCAATCAGTAGAATGCCAATATCCAATTGCTCTACCGGCGATGGGTGCAGTAGTTTGCTCACGGCTTCCACTATGATCCAGATGCCGGCCAGCACAATGAGCGTACCCTCTACGCCTGCCGACAAGAATTCGGCTTTACCGTGGCCGTAAGGGTGGTCGGCATCGCGGGGCTTGGCTGCCACGTACAGGCTGTACAGGCTTACAAAGCCGGCCACCACATTTACAATGCTTTCCAGCGCATCGGTGAGGATGGCCACTGAATCGGTAAGATAGTAGGCCGTAAACTTGATGATCAGCAACACGACCCCTGCCAGCGTGATCCAACGCTGCAGTATAAATGTTTGGCGGGCCGTATGGCTGGGCGAATGCATGTTTATTTCAGTAGGGTCACCGTCGGAATGATGGCACTGTTCTTTTTCAGCATGGCCGCTACACCGCAGTATTTTTCAATCGACAGGTCTACTGCCCGTTTTACTTTGTCTTCGTGCTCGGGTGCAGCATCAATACGGTACTCAATCAGGATGTCTTGAAAAACACGCGGATGCTCGTCTGTTTGCTCGGCCGCTGCTGTTATTTCAAAGCGGGCAAACGGCACCTTCATTTTTTTCAGCATTTCTACTACATCAATGCCACTGCAGCCGGCCAGGCCACTTAGCAGCAGTGCCTTGGGGCTATATCCCAGTCGCTTACCGTCGGGGCCGGTGCTGCCGTTCAATTCTATCTCATGTCCATCGTAGGTGCTGCTAAATGCAAGATCAGATTGCCAGTGTGTAATGGTCTTCATGCAAGATGATTTGTAGTTTTTTTGTTCAGGTCAAATGTTGTGCCGGGGCGGTCTACAGGCTTATGGCAAACTGGTAGCGGGCATTTACTTCCTCCCAATTAATGAGGCTCCACCAGGCATTCAGGTAGTCTGCTCTTTTATTCTGGTATTTCAGGTAGTAGGCATGCTCCCATACATCTACGCCAAGCAGCGGATAGCCCTTCAGTTCGCTCAGGTCCATCAGCGGATTGTCCTGGTTAGGCGTGCTGCCCACTTGTAGCTTTTTCTGCGCATCCAGTACCAGCCATGCCCAGCCGCTGCCAAAGCGGCCGGTAGCAGCAGTCGTTAGTTTATTGCGCAAATCGCCTACAGAACCCAACTGCTGTTCGATTACTGTTTGCAGGCTGGCTGGCATGGCCTTGCCACCCGGTGCCATCCATCGCCAAAAGCTCTCGTGGTTGTAGTGTCCGCCGGCATTGTTGCGCAGTTTAGCGCTGTACTTGCTCATGCTTACAAACAGGTCTTCCAGATGGGTAATGCCGGCTGCTTCGGCCGTCAGCGCTTCGGTCATGTTTTTGGTATAGGCAGCGGCGTGGCGTGAGTAGTGTATTTCCATTGTCATGGCATCAATGGCCGGCTCCAGCGCTTTGTAGTTGTAGGGCAGTGGCTGCTGCGTAAGACCCGGCGACTGCGGGTAGTACCGGTTGCGGCCACTGCTTTGCTTGCTGCTGCTGCAGGCTTGCTGGCCCAGCAGGCTGCCGGCTGCTAAAATGCTTATGGTAGCCTTCGCACTGTCGGATACAAATTTTCTCCTTTGCATATTGCGTGGTGTTGCAGCAGCCGTGGCCCGTTTGAGACAGGCTGCTAGGTTTGGTCGGATGCCCGTTTTAAGTTAGCGAAAAGTTGGCGTACCTGCCTCGCTGTTCTGAAATAGAATTCTTTGTTGAACAGTTGCGAGTCCCGCATGGCTTTGTAAGTGAGGAAAATGCCAATGGGCACCAACACAATACTGGGTAGCCAGGTGCCGGTAAAGATGGGGAGGACGCCTTCTTTTGCCAATTTTTCTCCTGCGGTATTCAACAGGTGGAATACGGCAAAAAAGATGACAGCAAAAACAAGCGGCGTGCCGATGCCACCCTTGCGGATGATGGCCCCTAACGGCGCCCCAATCAAAAACATAACAAAGCAGGCAAACGACAACGCAAACTTTTGGTGAATGCCAAACAGAAAGTGCCGCTTGTCGCGGTCTTTCGAACCTAATTCGCCACTCAAAATGGCCACCGAACTTTGGGCACTGTTGATTTTCGAAAGGGCGGCATCGGCCGAAGGCATTTTGGCAGAGTCGGGAATAATCTGGTCGATGGATGCCGGTGCTTTGGCAATGCGAGGTAGCTTCAGCCGATTGCTATCGTGCAATTGGATAAAGGCAAATTGGCCACCAATGTCGCGTTGCAGACGTTTCGAAATGCTGTCGATTTTGTAGCTCACCGAATCATTGAAACGCTGTAGCTGCCGCACACTCAGCATCCGGTAGTTGTCTTTAAACAAGCTATCATCACTTTGCACCCGCATAAAGCTCGATAGGTCGAATACCTTGTCGTAGTCTTTAAAACGCACCCTGATCATTTCGGTGTTGGTGGTATTGCGCATGCCCCGCTCTTCGTAGCGGGTGCCATTGTACAGTTTAAAGCGCAGAAAACGTTTGTTGTCGCTCACCCTCATGGAGCCGCTGTCGGCCACAATCATGTTTTCCTGCAGGTAGTTGCCCTGCTCGTATATCATGATGTCTTTGATGCTGCTGCCGTCTTCACTTTTGCTACCCAGCTTTATCACATAGCCGGGAATGTTGTCGTAAAAAACACCAGCCTTGATGTCGAAAGCTGGTTTGGAGTACACGATCTCATACTTCAACTTGTTTAGTCGAAGATTGACGATGGGAATGATGTTATTGTTAAATAAAAAAGCAATGCCGGCAATCAGAATGCTGACCATCATAATGGGCCGCATGAATCGACGGAGTGAGATGCCTGCCGACTTGATGGCTACCAATTCGTAGCTCTCGCCCAGGTTGCCAAAGGTCATGATGGTGCTAAGCAGCATGGCCAGTGGCAGGGCTACTGGCACCCAGCTGGCCGCCACGTAAAGAATAACTTGGGCCAGCGTAAGCATGTCGATACCTTTACCTACAAAGTCGTCGATCCACAGCCAGAAAAACTGAAGTATCAGTACAAAAATGGCGATGAGAAAGGTGGCCAGAAAAGGGCCAATAAAGGCACGTAAAATAAGTTTATCAAGGCGCTTAATCACAAGTATAGATGCGTTTGCACGGTGGCGAATCAAAAGTAGCACTTTCGGCAGCAGAATGGAAGCTGGCCGAAACCCCCACATTTATTTTAACGAAGAACCGGGTGATAGACGCTGTCAGCGAATTGTTTGGCGAATTGGCCGATGATTACCGGCAGCTTAGCATTCCATTGGTGGCGCATTACCCCGATATTTTCAATGTCATGCCCAAGGTATCGAAGGGGGAGAAGTACGAGCATATGCCGTGGGTGATGCTGGATTATCCCCGCAACTTTGGTGATCAGGAAGGGCACTTCGCCATCCGAAGTTTTTTCTGGTGGGGCCATGGCTTTAGCATTCGCCTGCAGCTGTCGGGTAGTTTTCTCATTCGGTTTTACCAGGCATTTGCACGGCTGGAGCAGCAGGGTTTTGTGTGTGGTATTACCAATAACCCGTGGGACCAGCAGTTGCCGCCAGATGATTGGCAAAGCCTGCAGGAAGCCAACCGGCCCGTGGCCTATTATCACCAGCGGTACGCAATTGCCGGCAAAAAAATACCTGTGGACCAATGGCCACAGGTAAAAACGTTTTATCAGGAACAATACCGCCTGCTGATAGCAGCACTGGCCGGATCGGTTTAGTTGCCCAGCCGGTGAAACAGGTCTTTAACCTGGTAATCCCAGAGTTGAGACTGGTCTTTCACCTCTGCTTTTTCGGCAAAATCTGTTATTACCAAAATCGTTTGGTTGCTCACCTCGGTTTTTTCGATTCGAAATTCGAAAAACTCATCGTTGCCGGCGTGCAGCCAGTGAAAGCGTATAAACTTGTCCTGCTCTTTTTCTACTACCTCAGCCTGATCGGTGCTGCCGTTCCAGGTAAATGAGAAGATATCTTCCTTGTCGTCCACCTTATCGGCAAACCATTCTTGCAGCCCGTTGGAGGTGGAAAGAAACTCGTACAAAATGGTGGGTGAGCACCTGACAGGGTATTCCAGTGTGAATTTTTGCTTTTTGCTCATTATCGTAGCACTCATTAGCTGTTCATGATTCCATTGATCACCAATGCGAACCGTGCAATAATAGAAAATAAATCTTACCGCCAAAATAAATTTGAGCATGTGTTGTGTAGCTTATCTGGCTACATTTTTAAACAGGCGCCGCGTACTTATCCGGTATTTTCTGCTATTCTTAAATTTTTTTTGGAAATGGTTTTGGGTTCTCCTTAACTTTCCTATAACGCCGCGTCAGAATCCCGTGTGGTTGGCTTTTTCGCATTGCATTTTCCCTTTCGGTCACACATAGCCCACATCCATCAATCCCACAAAATTCTTACC
>CANHEC010000210.1 GCA_947459455.1 Chitinophagaceae bacterium | reverse complement strand
GAAGCGACTGGAGCAGGAGGGCAAGATCAAACAAGGCGAAGGGCGCATCGAAATTTTGTGAGGCTGGTGACGCTGGTCACCATTTGGCCGGCGCCGGTCCCGCTAGCTTTACCGCATGAAAAGCAAATGGATGCGATTGGGCGTGGTATGTGTGCTTTGCGTACTAGCTGCGTGGGGCCTGGCCGTGCTCATCCAATCTGCTCGTCACTAAATCATTTCATTCACCTTTATCAACCATTCTCATCATGAAAAAGAACATGGGCGCCACCGACCGCATCATCCGTATTGTACTCGCAGCATTGTTTTCAGTGTTGTATTTCACCGGTACCATTACCGGTACTGCAGGGCTGGTACTGCTGGTGCTGGGCGGCGTTTTTCTGGCCACCAGCCTTATCAGTTATTGCCCGCTGTACAGCCTGGTAGGGTTGAATACCTGTCCTAAAAAGTAACCTGTTTCGAACGGGGTAACACATGTTTGACAGCGCTGTCGTACCGGCAGCGCTGTTTTGTTTTTCCTGCTTTTTGCGCAAGCCCCCAATACCTTTGCGGCATGGCTAGCAAATTACAAGCAGGACAATATTACTCGCTGCCCGTAGAGCGAATTGTAACCCCCGGCGCCTATCTGCGCTATGAGGGCGAAGATGTGTTGCTGCCCAACCGCTTTTTGCCCGAGGGTGTGCAAAAAGGCGATGAGGTGGAAGTATTCATTTATCACGACAGCGAGAACCGCCTGATTGCTACCACGCAAAAGCCGCATGCGATTGTAGGCGAGTTTGCCTACCTCAAAGTGCTGAGCACTTCGCCGCAGGGCGCCTTTGTCGATTGGGGCCTTACCAAAGATTTGTTTGTGCCCCGCAGCCAGCAGCGAGAGCCCATGCGGGAAGGCCGCAGCTACCTGCTGTACCTGTACCGCGATGAGCAAACCGGGCGGGTGGCCGCCACCGAGTGGTTTGACAAATTGCTGAAGAAAACGGGTGAAGGACTGGAAGTACTGCAGCCTGTGCAGCTCATCGTTTATCGCAAAACACCCATTGGCTATTCGGTGATAGCCGACCATACCTACGAAGCAGTGATACACGATGCTGATGCGGTGGTGCCGCTGCGGGTGGGGCAGCAGTTGCAAGGCTTTATAAAGCTGGTGCGGGAAGATGGCAAGATTGACGTAGTGCCAGGCAAGCCCGGCTATGCCAAAGTAACCGACGAAGCCCAGCGCATCCTCGATTTGTTGAAAGCCCACAAAGGCATCCTGCCGTACACCGACAAGAGCGACCCGGAAGACATCTACGCTTTTTTTGGGGTATCGAAAAAGGTGTTCAAGATGGCCATTGGCAACCTGTACAAGCAGCGCCTGATAGACATACTGCCGGGTGGCATTCAGTTGCTGGCCGCTGCCGACTAACGGAAGGCCAGTTGGTATCGACGCTTGCGGTAAGTGCAAGCATTATCTGATAAGAGTGACCGTACCCTTGTACTCAAACCTGGTGCCATTAAAGCATTCTATCTGTGCCATGTACACGTAGGTGCCCATGGGTGCTGGCTGTCCGTTGAACCTGCCATCCCATCCACCATTGCGGTCGTTGGTGAATACATTATTGGCTTCAAATACCAGCGCACCCCACCGGTTGAAAATGCGGAATGATTTGACAGTGGCACCGCCGCCCAGCACATAGAAGCGATCGTTTTTACCATCATTGTTTGGGGTAAAACTATTAGGAATGTAAAACGCTTCTCCACACAACAGCCTGATGTTAAGTGTATCGGTAGCTGCGCAGTTCTTATCGTTTCGAACAGTGACGGTGTAGGTAATGGGTGTGAGCGGTTTGCTTTGTGGGTTGGGGCAATTTGTACAGCTCAAAAAGTTGGCTGGCTGCCACAGGTAGCTCACCACATCGACCGAGCCCGTGGCCCGAAGATTCACAGTTTCGGTAGCAGTGGTTTCTATATCGGGTCCGGCATTTACGGTTGGTCTTGCATTTACCACCAGGTTGATGGTAGCAGTATCGGTAAAGCAGCCTACAGCATCGGCGCCTACTACCGTATAGCTGGTGCTGCTGGCAGGCCGGGCCGTGGTGGCTGCGCTGCTGGTGCTGCTCAGTCCACCGGTGTTGCCTATCCACCTGTAGGTAGCTGCGCCGCTGGCTTGCAGGTTGGCACTTTCGCCTGCACATATACTGCTGGCACTACTGCTTACAGCTACTTGTATGGGGTTGGCCACTGTTACCAGTACCGAGTCGGTGCTGGTACAGCCAAAAGCGCTTGTACCGGTTACCACATAGCGGGTGTTGCTGGCGGGCAAGGCCAGCGGGTTGGCAATATTGGCATTGTTCAGCGATGCAGCCGGCGACCACTGATACTGGTTGGCACCGCTCGCCGAAAGCTGGAGTGGCCGGCCAAGGCAAGCAATGGGCTGGCGATTGCCAATGCTGATGGTAGGGTTGGGATGCACTATCAGCTGCAAACGGCTGGTATCGGCACAGGTAGCTACCCTGGCAATTAGTTGGAGTTGGTAGGTACCTGGCTGGGCAAATGAAAGTCCCTGTAGTTGCTGGGTGGTGCGGGTCGTATTGTCGGGCAACTGCCATAACCACGATATGCCGGCACTGGCAGGCTGGGCATTGGCGGTAAATGCGGCAGTTTCTGCCGGGCACAAATTGGCCTTGCCAGTAATACTGGCCTGCAAGCCCTGTACTACTACCACACTATCTACCACAGTTTTATCGCATCCGAAAGGCGATTTTACATTGAAGGAAAGCAGGTAGGTGCCGGGCCTGTTAAAGTTATAGCTGATGTCTTTTTGCGCCAAAGTGGTGGTTTGGCCGTTGTACACAATGCGCCATTGGTACACATAGCTGCCGGGATTGGCAGCGCTACCCACTGCAGTCACGGCGGGGCTGAAGGCCAGGGTAGCCGAATCGCAAATACTTTTTGGAAAAGCGGGCAGGCTCACTGCTACGGAGTCAATTACCACCTTGTCAGGTAGGTCGGCCCACTTGGTACAGCCGTTGCTATCAGCAATCAGTAGCCTTGGCTGGTAAATGCCCGGACTCATAAATTGGTGTCTGGTGTTGCTATCCAACAACGAACGCGTAGTACCATCGCCAAAATCCCAAATGAAGTTTCGTACGCCATTGGTTTGGGCAGCAAAGCGAATGTCTTGCGAGGTGCAGCCAAACAGCGGGTTAGCCGCAAAGGGGGCATTCGGCTCGCCTATTATGATGGAATCTCGATAAGTGCCCACCAGTCCGTTGAAGCCAAATACTTTGAGGGTAATTTGAAACTTGCCGGTGCTGCTGTAAATCTTGGTGGGATTGTACACCGTAGATCCTGTTCCGTCGCCAAAATCCCATTCTACGTTTACAGCGCCAAAGCTGGTGTTTACAAATTGCACCGCTACCGGCGGGCAATTGCCACTTTGCAGAAAGCGAGAATTCATTTGAAAGGCCGTATTAAAGGGCCTAACCGTCAGTGTTTGCCGGGCAGTATCGCGGCAGCCTGTTTCGGGGTTAAAAGCAGCCAGTACAATTTGGTAAGTGCCGGCAACGGGGTAGGTGCGTACCGGACTAAAATCGGTACTGGTACTTCCATCGCCCAGCTGCCAATGGTACTGTGTATTAAAGCTGTTGCCCGTAAGGGTGCCATTGAAGAAGAACACGGTTTGATTGAGCGGCACATTGGTGCCGCTCATCGCAAAGGCTGCTTTGGGGCCCGATACCGTTACTTGCTGCTGCGAGCTGGTGGTAACGGTGCAGCCGCCGGCGTCGGTTATGGAAAGCGTCACTGTGTAATTTCCCGGATTTTGGTAGCGGTGCGCTATCACGCCACCACGGGTAGTGGTCAGGGTGTTGCCATCGCCAAAGTTCCAGGTGCGCTGCACAATGGCACTGCTGCCAAACGCCACTGATGTATCTCTGAACCGAACGGAGTCTTGCCAACATCGGCTTTGTGTTAGTATTTCAAAACCAGCCCGGGCACCTTTGAAGGTCAGTGGTACGAAGTTGGTCGTGTCATCACAGTTAAAGAACCTGGAGGTAAATATGACTCTAATATTGTTGCTAAGATTGCTGCTAGACACAGCGGTGCCGGTGGTGCCACTTATCCAGTAGGGTGTCCAGGGCCGGCTGTAGCTGCCTTCAAACTCGCTGCCGTCGCCGTACTCCCATCGCTTAAAGAAGTAGCGGTCGGTAAAAACAGTGAAGGACGGATTGGTATCTACATTGCTAATGGTGTAGTTGAATTGCTCATTACTACACACTTCGGGCCTGCTCACTGTGAGCAATGGTTGTTGTTTCAGCAGTACAGGCACGTTGGTACCTGCACTTACAGCGCATGAACCGTTTACAGCCACCAAGCTCACATTGTACAGGCCGGTTTTGCTGTAGGTGTGGGTAATGGTGGGTTGTGCGGGATTAAACGGAGCTGTATTGCCATCGCCAAAGTTCCATATACCAGTAAGGGCACCTGCCGTTTCGTGGGTAAAAGTGACAGCACCCCGCGTACCCTCGCAGGTGTTGGTCACCTGTGTAATGCGTGGAAAAGGTGGGCTTACGCGAAAAAAGCCCTTTTTGGTAAGGGTGTCGGTGCAGGGCCCATTTAATACTACCATGCGCACCGTATAGGTATCTGCCCTATTGTAGTTCCAGCTATTAATAAGACGGGCCGAAAATGGATCATTATCTACATCAAAAAAGTAAAAAACGTTGGTGAAAAACGGCGTGGTATTGTTGATAAAGGCGGTAGCCGGTCCACAAATATTGTTGGAAGGTGTAGTAAAACTGGCGGTGGGCTGCGCAAATACTGACACCGAAAATGCCGTAGTACCGCGGCAACCGTTGGCCAGCGTGTATTGCAGCGTAATGGTATGCGTGCCGGCTGTGCTGAACGTATTGGTGGGTTCTTTCTCAGTACTGCTTCCACCATTGCTAAACTGCCAGTTGTACGCCACTATTTCATCGTTGCCGGTGGCACCAAAGGTGGCGCTGAAGGGGCCGCAGGAGGTACTGCCGGCAGCACTGGTAGATGATTTGAGAAAGATGCTGGCGCTGGGGGGCTGAATGAGGACGCTTTGAAAAGCACGGGTGCTGCAGCCTTGTGCATTGGTCACCTGCAAATCGAAATAATGGAAACCATTGAACGAAGCCTGGTGATCAAACTGACGGG
>CANHEC010000209.1 GCA_947459455.1 Chitinophagaceae bacterium | reverse complement strand
GTTGGTTGCCGCCCAGCGCTTTATCGTAGCCGGGGGCGCCTACTGCGCCCCATCCGCTACTCAGCGCTACACTGTAGCCCAGTTCATCGTGTTGGTTACCACTCGCTATACTGATATTGCCAGAGCTGCTCCAGGTGTTAGCGCCATCGGCAGGAGTGAATCGGCGGTACAAGTAGCTGCGGCCCTGCCGTAGCTGGCTACTATTGGGCGCCCAGCCTGGCGAGCCAATGAGCAAGTGGCGACCACTGACAGCAACCGCCTGCCCAAATCGCTCAGGATTGTCGCTTACACCGCTACCGTTGGCTACCGCCGCTATGGTAAATCGGGTGTATGCCAGTCCATTTTTTTCATATAGGTATACTGCGCCACTTGTGTTAGCAGTGGCACCAACTGCCACCCGTAGCAATGTGTCGGGTATAGTCACGCCGGGGCCAATCGTCAGTTGTCGTACACTATCCCATGCATCCATACTAACGCCGAATCCGCTGGCCAGCCCACTGGCCAGTTCGCTATAGCTCTGCTGAAAGAGCCGCGTACTGTTACTAAAGGTGTAGATAGTGAGATAACCGCTGGCGTTTATGCCGTTGTCGCTGGTAGTAGAGGTAGCGGCAATGAAACTGTTGGTGACGCAAATGCCCTGGGGTGTACCAGGCGGAAGTGTGATGGTTTGATAGCTGCTCCAATTGCCCTGTTGCTTTTTGTACACCCTGATATTGCTGCTGGTATAAAACACTGCGAAACTGTCGGACAGATCGCAACGGGTAGTGGCTACTGAAAGCTCAGTGGGTGGCAGGGCAGCGGCCGAGCTCACCGGCTGTAGCAGCTGCCACTGTATGCCATTGAAATAGCTGAAGAGGCCAAGATCGGTATCGTACACCATCAGGCCGTTTGCCGGGTTGGCTATGGCAGTGCGCTGCGCAGTAGTCAGGCGGTTGATGAGCAAGCCCTGATTGGTGCTGTTGAGCTGCAGCGCCGCACTGCTGCTGGTGCCACCATTGCCAATGCTTACTGTGTTTTGAAAATTGGCACCGCCGGTAAAAAAGGCGCCACCATCGGCCCACAGTTTGATGCGTCGGTCGAGGCCGCTGGCATTGATGCCGCCCCCTACAATGCTCAGCGTATTGGCTTCGCCAAATACATTGAGGCCAATCTTTCCATTGTCGGCTTGTTTGGTCAGGCCAACGCCTAGTTCCAACACGTTTTGCCCTACTATGCGCACCCCGGCGCTGCGCACTTGCCCATTAATGTCGAGCCTGTCTTGCGGCGTGCTGGTGCCGATGCCCACATTTTGCGCCAATGCGCTGACTGAAAGTAGGAGACCTGCCAGCAGTTTCAATAAGCTATTGCTCATGTTGTAGGGCCAGTTTTTTTTCGAGTTTTTCAATGCGTTGCTGCTGCTCCTGTATCGCCTTGATCAGCACCGGTATCAGCTCGCTGTATTTCATGCCCATGGCACTACCATCTTCGGGTACTACCACTGCTTCCGGTATCAGTTTCAGTACATCTTGTGCCAGCAGGCCCACTTCTTTTTTGCCATCAGGCTGTTCTTTCCAGTTGTACTGCACAGGGTTCATTTGCAGCACTTCGTTAAGGCCATAGGGTGATGGTGCAATATTGGTTTTGAGGTTGGCATCGCTGGTTTGAATGGTACTATTGAAACTCCAGATGATACTCCAGCGCAGGCCACTTTGGCCAAGGGAGTAAACGTTGTCGAGATCGGGCAGGTGGTTACCCCGGGTGCGAAGTCCTCCTTCGCTCCATAGCTTAATGGCTCTATTGGTGCCACTGGTGCCGCCTCCTACTATGTTAAGTGCATGGGTGCCACCGCCAAAGCCGCCGTATTGGATTTTACCAGCATCCGCCTGTTTGCCAGCCACGTTGTGGCCCATGATGATGCCGGTATTATCTCCATCTGCCTGACTCAGAATAAGCCCGTTGGCATTCACGGATCTAGCGAACAGCAGGTTCCATCGAAGCAGGTTGTTGCCGAGGTCGTGGGCCTCATTGCTGGTGGCAATCAGCGGGCCGGTAAAAAACGTACCACCTTCGGCATACATGCGTATTTGGCGCTGGCCAGCGGGTGCGGCACCGCCAAACAGCTCCAGGCGGTCGGCTTCCAAGAGGCCATAGCCTATCAGGCCGGCACCTGCGGCTTTCGGGTTATTGTAATTAAATTCAATGCCTGTATTGACGCCTGCTCCTTTTAGTTGTTGGCGACCATTGATGCGGAAAAGCCCATTAGCCAAATCGCCATATATCAACGCATCGAAGGCTGTGCCGCCGGCGTTATCAATGTAAAGTTTATTGCTGGTCGTTTCGAAGCGGCCGGCGTTGGTGCCAATAAAAATGCTTCCACTAATGGTTCGGGTGGCGGGAAAGACGCCGGTGGCTGCACCCAGCATCAGGTTATTGCTACCTTCAGTATTTACGCCGGCAAAATGCCCCATAGCTACGTTTCTGGAACCGGTGCCAAGATTCCGCAGGGCAGCTCGCCCCACAGCTACGTTATCGCTGCCACTTGCCAGATTACGCAGGGCATCCATGCCCATACCAATGTTGGAAATACCGGTATTGTTTGTCTGCACGGCGCTGCCTTGCATAGCCTGATAGCCAACCGCAATGTTTCCGTTGGGGTCGGCGGCTGTTATTCTCATATTGTTCATGGCCTGGTCGCCTATCGCAATGGCTCCTATACCGATATTGTTCCACTCCAGCGCACCAAAGCCAATCCCAATATTGCGACTGCCGGTGGTATTAAAGTATAACGCTTGCCTGCCAACAGCAATGTTGTAAGTGCCAGTCAGGGTTTGGCGGAGTGCCGAAACACCAATGCCGATATTGTCGGATGCGCCGGCTGCTTGATTGCGTAGCACACTAGTGCCAATGGCAATAGCGGTGATACCTCCTGTTGCCTCGGACATAGCAGAATGGCCCAATGCTATGTTGTTGGTACCTGCGGTAGCAATGGCCATGGCGTCATTGCCAATCAGGATATTGTTGTGGGAACCGAAGTCTTCGGTCTGCGAGAGGTTGTTGCCGCTGTTGAAGCCGAGCAATATATTGTTATTGCCGCCCAGCCGCCCAATGTGTTGATTACCCACTACCAGTTGCAGGGGTCTGAAATCCAAATGGCCCAGTTTGGCCCCATCGGTGCCGGAATTGCCAGAAAGGCTCCAGAGGTCATTGCGGCTACCGAGTTTTAGCCAATCTACCGTTGCTGCATTTCCATTGTTGAAATACACACCTTGCCCCTGTAATGTGGTTTTATTACCGTGCCAAACCATCAGGCCAGTGGGCGGCAGCGGTATGGTGGCAGCGTCGCCATTGCTGGTGAGTGATACGGTGGGTAGCAGCAGACCTTTGTTACTGCTTTGCAAATGAAGGATGGCGGCATTGTTGGGCGTGTTGGTGCCAATGCCTACCGATTGGCCATGCGCCGCTGTGGCCAGCAGCATTGCTAGTAGCAGGCCGCCGATGGTGCGGCCAATTAGTGATAACATACGCATGCTTGCAAAAAATAGGTGAGGGTATAAAGCGCAGCCTAGCCATTAGCCGGCCATGATGCATGGTTTGCAAGCTGCAAAGGCCGCTCCAGCCCTACAATACCCGAATCGGGTAACTAGCCGGGCGGTCTACAAAAAAGTAATCGTCAGATTTTGATGATTCGCTCTTTCAGCGCTTTGGCCACGGCTTCGGTGCCGCAGCTCACATGCAGCTTGGCATAAATGTTTTGCAAGTGCTTTTTCACGGTATCTACCGACACATGACATTGGTCGGCGATCATCTTGTAGCTATTACCGCCTACCAGCAGTTGCAGTACTTCCAGTTCGCGGCGGGTCAGCTGGTAGTCGGGCTGCAGCTGTTGCTGCCGAAAAAACTGAAACACCCGCTGGGCTACAAAAGGGCTCATCGGCGTATTGCCTTCCTGCAGGTCGTGCAGGGCTTGCACCAGCTTTAGCGGTGGGGTGTTTTTGAGCAGGTAGCCATCGGCACCATTGCAAATGCTGCGAAAGATGCGGTCATCATCGTCAAATACGGTGTACATCACCACCCGGGTAGCCGGCCGCACTTCCTTGATGCGCCGAACGCCATCCACACCGCTGGTGCCGGGCAGGTCAATGTCCATAATGACCAGATCGGGTTCGTGGGCCAGCACTTCGTCGGCTACTTCATTGCAATGGTCGTAGGTGGCAGCCACCCTGAAGTCGACATCGTTGTTCAGCAACAGCTCCAGTGATTGGCGCAGTCGTTGGTTGTCTTCGTATATCAGCAGGGTTTGCATGCGTCGTTCGAATGTACAAGTGTGCCGCTCGGTTTTTGCTACCCATTTGGGGAACAGCCCTCAGGATTTTGTGTTACACAGGCAGGTGTGCCAGTAGCCGGGTACCACCGCCTGGCTGGCTGCTTACCTGCAGTTGTCCGCCCCATTTTTGCAGCCGCTGCGTCATATTGGTCAGTCCATTGCCGGGGTGCATTTTGTCGGCTTCAAAGCCTTTTCCATTGTCGGCTATTTCCATTTCAATGGCCTGCTTCTGCACTTTTACTACCACGGTGGCCCGGGTGGCACCTGCATGCTTTACAATGTTGTTGATGGCTTCTTTAAACAGCAGGTAAAAATCGCGGCGTTGCTCCATCGGCAGCTGCTGTGGCACATCGTAGTCGGGCAGTTGCAGCTGGTGCTGTATACCGTGGGCATCCAGGGTATCGGCAGCATAGCGGCGCATGCGTATAAACAGGTTTTTCAGGTCGTCGTAGCGGGGGCTTACATTCCATACGATGTCGCTCAGCGCTTCGCTTACCTGCTGCACATCATCGCCGGCTTTGGCCAGCAGTTCGTACGGCGGGCTGCCCGGCAGCATCTGCCGTTTAGCTAGTTCATTCAGTATCTGAATATTGCTAAGCGAAGCGCCTATATCGTCGTGCAGGTTTTGCGAAATGGTATTGCGCACCCGCTGCAGGGCCAGTATCTGGCGGAGCCGATAGCGGTAAGCTGTGTAGAGTGCTGCTGCCAGCAGGACGGCGCAAAGGGCTATGAACCACCAGCGCCACCACAGCGGCGATTGGATATGGATACCTAGTTGAAATACCTCGCTGGCGCTGCCCCCTGCTCCGCGGGCCATCAGCTGCAGCTGGTACTGGCCGGGGCGCAGCGCTGCCAGCACCAGGGTGGGTTCTTCC
>CANHEC010000208.1 GCA_947459455.1 Chitinophagaceae bacterium | reverse complement strand
GGCTCCAGGCGCCAGCGGCGAGCCAGGGTAACGTCTTTTACACCTTGCGGATTGGCATCAAAGTCTACGTAGCTGGTGGAAAAATAGCCCACCCGGTCATCCCAGTAGCGAGACTTCATCGGCGTTTTGGGCAGTACTACCCAGCTGCTGTTCAGTTCAAACGTAGCAGGGTCGCTGCTGCCGCCACCAAATGAAAAGCCACCGGGCAATGAAGGGCCACCAGCAGGCGTACGGGTGTAGGTCTTCACAGTGCGAATGTTCAGGTTGGTGGGGTAGGTTTTTACGGATAAGGTGTACGACTTGTCGGGCTGCAGGCCGCCCAGGCTGAACGAACGCTTGTCGCCGGCATCAAAAAACAGCAGATCGTTGTCGCTGTTGATCAGCGAGGTGATTTCGATAACCGAGCCGGCCGAGTCTTTCGAAAGCGCTGCTATGTTGAATGAGTACAAAATAGGCTGAATGCTATTGTTCAGCACCGATTTGTACATGCCCTGGGTGCTGTCGGTGGCTCGTTCACGAAAGCTCACCTTGTGCAGAAAAATGCGGTCTTCAGGTCCTTTTGTAAAGCGGATGACCTGTTCGCTGATGATATCGCCGGCAAAACCGCTGAAGCCATTGCGAACGCCGGCAGCGCCCTTGCCAATGCGGTTTACCACCAGCAGGTCGCGGCCCAGCAGGGTATCGCCCAGCTCCAGGTAGTATTTATCTTCTACCATGTGTACATTAAAAAGGCCTTTTTGCGATTTGGCCTTTTCAGTAATTACTTCTTTATACGGCTTGGGACCTTTTTGCGGTGCCGCGGGTGGCCGCTGTCCGTTGGGCATCTGCCCGTTGGCACCAGCCGGTGCTGCTACGGGTGGCGTACCGGGGGTAGGCGTGGGCTGCGGTCGGCGGTCTTGCGCATGCACCTGCATGGCCATACCCAACAGCAGGGGCAGGCTGGCCAGCTTCAGAAATCGTTTTGTCATGAAAAACTGTGTTTTTTAATAAGGAGTGAAAGTAACAATTCGTTCATCGTTGGGTTCGGCCGATAGTGTAAATGGCAAGCAGCAGCCTTTAATAGATACACACCTGATCGCAACGACAAAATCAACCGTGTAAGACGACACAAAGGCCCATGCCCCTGCTGTTTAAACGCTGGATTTTCGGGCATTGTACGCCTTTTTAATGAAAGCCCGCAAATGCCCAAAAAAAAAGAGGAGGTCGGGTTGGTATATTCAATTTTTCAGTACAATTGCTGCCCAATTGCATTATTTTAACTAAAGAGTTCAAACTAAAAATCCAACTGTCATGGCAGAAAACAAACCGACAGCAACTGTGGCAAAGGCTGCCACTTCCGTTCAGCCTAAGAAAGGGGGCAATGCGATCAGCTACATCGCTCCCATTGCGTGCATCGTAGCTGGTTACATTATCTGGCGTTTTGTGCTGGGAGACCCCTCGAACTTTACCAAGCCTGACCTGAGCGGTGGCTTCTGGCCCAGCCACGTTGGCCCCAAAGGCGCTTTGGTACGTGCCTATGAAGGTGGTATCATCGTACCCCTGTTGATTGGTTTGAACCTGATGGTGTGGGTGTTCGCTATCGAGCGGTTCCTCACTATCAGCAAGGCTACCGGCAAAGGTTCTATTGCCGAATTCATCCGTAAAGTACAGTACCACCTGGCCAACAAGAACGTAGATGCTGCCCTGAGTGAGTGCGACAAGCAAAAAGGTAGCGTAGGCAACGTAATGAAGGCTGGCCTGCGCAAGTACAAAGAAATGACTACCAACACTGAGCTGGATACCGAGCAAAAGGTACTGGCCATTCAGAAAGAAGTAGAAGAAGCTACTGCACTGGAACTGCCCATGCTGGAAAAGAACCTGGTATTCCTGTCTACTATCACCTCGCTGGCCACCCTGGTAGCCCTGCTGGGTACGGTAATGGGTATGATCAAGTCGTTCGGTGCCCTCGGTGAAGAAGGTGGTGCTGCCGCCGCTACCGCCCTGGCCGTTGGTATCTCTGAAGCCCTGTACAACACCGCCCTCGGTATCGGTACTTCGGCTATCGCCATGGTATTCTACAACATTTTCACTACTCGTATCGATGGCATCACTTACGGCATCGATGAATCAGGTTTCACGCTGACCCAAAGCTTCGGTTCACTTTACAAGTAAGCCGATCCTGCGATATTCCGTTGCATTATGGAATATCACAAGTTGGATCATCACATTTTCTAAAAACAACGAAACCTGAATTATGGGTAGGCCAAAAATTGCGAGGAAAAGCACTTGGGTAGACATGACCGCATTTTGCGATGTGGCCTTTCTGCTCCTGTCGTTCTTCATCCTCACCACCAAGTTCAAGCCGGCCGAAGCCATTCCGGTAATTACGCCAAACTCCGTTTCATCGAAAGCTGCTGAAACTGAAGACCAGTGCCTCGTTACTATCAGTAAAGAAGGCAAGGTGTTCGTATCGTTTTCAGAAGAGAATCGCCGGATGGAAGTGCTGGAAGACCTGAACAGCCGACTCAACCTGCAGTTGACCCCCGCCGATATCAAGAAGGCAGCTAAAATTGACTTCTTCGGCGCTCCGCTCAACCAGATGAAGTCGTTCCTGAACATGGATCCGGAACAGCGCAAGGGCGAACGCCTGCCGGGTGTGCCCTGCGTAGACAGTACTAACAACGAAGTGACCCAGTGGATCACCTCTACCACTACTGTGTTTCTGGGCAGCAAGCTCAACCTGATGGTGAAAGGAGACAACGACGTACCGTATACAGTTTTCAAAAACGTCATCGATGCGTTTAAAAAGAACGACCAGATGAAGTTCCAGGTAATCACCAACCAGGAGTCGATTCCCATCAACTCGCCGTTGGCCGAGCGTCAGCGGGCTGGTGAAAAACTGTCGGCGGACTAGTAAACCAAATTGTAAACACCAAATAACCAATTGATATGGCAGATTTGGGAGAAGGCGGCGGTGGCGGTGGCCATAAAAAAGGGCCAGGCGTCAAGAAAGGGAAGAAGCTGTCGACGCGGGTAGACCTGACACCCATGGTGGATCTGGGTTTCCTGCTCATCACTTTCTTCATCTTCACCACCACCATGAGCACGCCTACGGCAATGAAACTTTTGTTGCCCAAGGATACCGAGAAGCCGGAAGAGCAGAACAAGGCGAAAGAGTCTGGTGCACTTACCATCATGCTAAGCAAAGACCGCAACGTGTTCTACTACGAAGGCGTACTGAAGCCAGATGGCTCCAACTTCAAGAGTTCAAACTTCAAGGAGTTGCGGGACGTGATTTTAAACAAGAAGAAAACAACTGATGCAAAAGATCTGGTGATTGTTATCAAGCCGACTAAGGGATGCAAATTCCGCGATGTGGTAGACGCACTGGATGAAATGACTATCAATGATGTACGCCGTTACGCCATGGTAGATATTTCTGACTCGGAGCAGCAGTTGATAGACGAAACAGAAGGGAACAGCCCGGCCAGCACGCCTGCGCCGCCAGCTCAGTAAACTTCTTTTGTGGAATCTCCACAAACATTGAATCTCATTAATAGCAAATACTATCCGCTATGATGGACGTAAACAAAATTTTGAGTGCCGATTTCCTCGACATTCTGTTTGATGGCAGAAACAAGGAGTACGGTGCCTACGAATTGCGGAAGTCGTACAACAAGCGCCTGACCGTGGCCATTGTCGCCATGATGGCCATTGCTGTGCTCATCTTCGTAGGTTCTGTTATCTCTAAAGAAGCTGCCAAAAACAGGAAGGCGCAGGCAGAGGTGAAGGATGTGGAACTGGAAGCTGTGAAAGAGCAGCCGAAAGACCAGCCGCCGCCACCCCCGCCACCGCCCAAGGCTCCCGAGCCTCCAAAAGTGGAAATCGCCAAATTCACTCCTCCGAAGATTGTGCCGGATGAAGAAGTGAAAGAAGACGAAAAGCCACCGGAAATTGAAAAGCTGGAAGAGGCTAAGATCGGTACGATTAACCAGGAAGGTACAAAGGACGATGGCATTGTGGCACCGCCCGTAGAATCGCAAGGTACTGGCGACGTGGTAGCCCCAAAAGCTGTAGAGGAAGACTACGACAAGGTGTTTACCAAGGTTGAAAACCCTGCTGAGTTTCCTGGTGGCCCCGATGCATGGCGCCGCTACCTCGAACGCAACCTGCAATACCCCGAAGCTGCCCAGGAAAGTGGCACACAAGGTGTGGTTCGGGTGCAGTTCATAGTAGACAAAGAAGGGAACATTAGTGAGGTGCAAGCCCTGAACGACCCGGGTGATGGATTGGCTGAGGAAGCCGTTCGAATCATCAAGAAGGGTCCGAAGTGGACACCGGCTGAGCAGAATGGCCGTAAAGTGATCTACCGTCACATCCAGGCTATTACCTTCCGCCTCGAGTAACATTTTCGGAAAAAGCATTTTCTAAAGGACAGCTTCGGCTGTCCTTTTTTATTGTTGATAATCAGTCGATTAGTTTATAAATGATCTCTCCTTTGTTATGCAATGGAGATCAATTTCGCATCATAGCAGCAAAACCAAACTGTATGATGGAAGCTTCAAAACTGCTCTCGGCCAGCTTGCTCGACATTGTGTTCGAAGGCCGAAACAAGGCGTATGGCGCCTACGAATTACGCAGCCAATACAATCGCCGCCTGGGTACTGCGCTTTTATGCATGGCCATTTTGAGTGGCGGGGCCGTGTCGGCTGCGTGGTGGCACAGCCGGCAGAATGCCAATGACCAGACCATTTTTGCCGAGCCGGGCGTTTTGGTCTTGGAGCGCACTACGGAGGAGCCAAAGCCACCCGCACCACAGCCAATACCGCCTGCCGCCAAGCCGGTGGCCTCGGTGCAGTACGTAGTGCCGCAAATAGTGGAAGATGAACTGGTGCCGCCTGAAGAAGAAATGCCGGATATAGAATTGCTGGAGAGGTCAAAGGTGGGGTTGATGACACAGGCAGGGGAGGAAGACAACAACACCGTACAGCCTCCGGTGGCACTAAACGAGGGAACAGGTCTGGCGGTGGCACCGGTGGCAACTGACGATTTTGACCCGAGCAAGACATTTATCAAAGTAGAAAACCCCGCCGAGTTTCCTGGTGGTATTGATGCCTGGCGCCGTTACCTGGAGCGCAACCTGCGCTATCCCGAAGATGCCGTGAATAGTGAAGTGGAAGCCAATGTGGTGGTTGAGTTT
>CANHEC010000207.1 GCA_947459455.1 Chitinophagaceae bacterium | reverse complement strand
GTCTTTTAGCTGCTGCATAATGGGCCGAACAGCATCGGTAATGGCTGCCAGTTGCTCGTCGCCCTTAAAAATGGGCACGATCACCACCTGCAGCGGGGCCAACTTCGGAGGCAGCACCAGGCCACTGTTATCGCTGTGGCTCATTACCAGGGCGCCTATCAGGCGGGTGCTTACACCCCAGCTGGTGGCCCATACGTAGTCCAGCTTGTTCTCCTTATCGCTAAACTTTACATCGAAGGCCTTGGCAAAATTCTGACCCAGAAAGTGCGAGGTGCCTGCCTGCAGTGCCTTGCCATCCTGCATCAGCGCTTCTATACACAGCGTGTCTACAGCGCCGGCAAAGCGTTCGTTTTCCGTTTTCACCCCTTTTACTACCGGCATGGCCATAAAGTCTTCAGCAAATTGGGCGTATACATCCAGCATCTGGCTGGCTTCGGTTCTGGCTTCAGCTTCAGTAGCATGGGCGGTATGTCCTTCCTGCCACAAAAACTCGGCAGTGCGCAAAAACAGGCGGGTGCGCATTTCCCAGCGTACCACGTTGGCCCACTGGTTGACCAAAATGGGCAGGTCGCGGTAGCTCTGGATCCAGTTTTTATAGGTATTCCAAATAATGGCTTCGCTGGTGGGGCGCACTACCAGTTCTTCTTCCAGGCGGGCTTCTGGGTCCACCATCAGCTTGCCGGGTTTTTCCGGGTCGGTCTTCAGGCGGTAGTGGGTCACTACGGCGCACTCTTTGGCAAAGCCTTCGGCGTTTTTCTCTTCGGCTTCAAACAGGCTTTTGGGCACAAAGAGCGGGAAGTAGGCATTTACGTGCCCGGTGTCTTTGAACATTTTATCGAGGGCGTCCCGCATATTCTCCCACAAGGCATAGCCGTATGGCTTTATCACCATGCAGCCCCGTACGGCGCTGTAATCGGCCAGGCCCGATCGGATGATCAGATCGTTGTACCATTGCGAATAGTCTTGCTCCTGTGGGGTAATTACTTTACTCATATACTTTTACAAAATGGGTAGAAAAAAGCCCGGTAGCCATCCCGGCTCGGCGCTGGGTGCCCACTTTCGGGGGCGGCGAAATTAAGCAATTGGAATTAGGTATGTCTTAACAGCGCCGGGGGCAATAAAGGCTGTCTTACCACAAAACATTCACATTTTGGTGTAGCAGATAAGGGTAACTTAGCAATCACAGGTTCGTTGGATTTCCGAATACTCTGTTTCTGCTGACCTTTCAAAACTTGTTTGTATGAAAACTATCCTCTTCAGTTTGGCTGCCGGTGCCCTGGTGCTCACCGGTTGTTCGTCGGCTTATCGCACAGCTGAAACGCCGGATGACGTGTACTACTCCTACGGCGCCAATCGTCCGGCTGTGGAAGACCGGTACGAAAACCGTGACGAGGAATATGTAAGCTATTGGGACGACAGCGATGACCGCTACCTGCGTATGAAAGTGCGTGACCGCGACCGCTGGCGCCAACTGGATGACCTGGCTTACTGGAATGGTGGTATGAATATGAACATGGGCTGGGGGATTGGCTTCAACCCCTGGAACAACTGGAATACCTGGAATACACCTTTTGGCTGGAACAACTGGACCACCTGGAATACCTGGAACAGCCCCTGGGGCTGGAATGGTTGGGGTGGAGGCTGGAATCACCCGTTTGCTTTCAACCAAATCAATACCTGGAATAATCCGTGGTGCTGGAACCGTCCGGTGGTATTTGTAGACAAATACCCGACGCGTCCGGTGGCCGCCTACACGCCACGCCCGGGCTTCAACCGGGGTGGTTTCAACAATACCCTGTTTGACCGCGGTAATGGAAACGGCAACCGCACCATGGGCAAGCCTGCTTACCAACAACCCGGCTACGGCAATGGCAGCCTCTTCCGCACCATCTTTAGCGGAGGCAGCAATAGTGGCAGCAGCAACAACAGCAGCTGGACAAGGCCTGCCCGCTTTTTTGACGGCGGCAGCAGCAGTGGCGGTAGCATGAACAGCGGCGGCAGCAGCCGTACCTCGGGTTCATCGTCCTCTGGTTCATCAGGCTCCTCTTCATCGTCTTCGTCGGGCGGCGGTGGCGGCAGGGGTGGCCGTGGTGGCAACTAAAGCAGCCCGTATTTACTAAGTAGTTGTTTATCAATATCGACCGTGCGGTGCATCTAGCCGGTCTACTCAACCTATATCTTTCTGTATGGCTTCGTTCCGATACTTACTACCCGTGGCATTAGTGCTGGCCGGGTCCGCCAGTGCCCAGCTACCCGATGATGTACTTCGATATGGCTTTCCACTGGCGGGTGGTACCGCCCGCAGCCAGGCTATAGGTGGTGCCATTGGGGCCCTTGGTGGCGATATCACTTCCAGCTATGTGAATCCGGCAGGGCTGGGCATGTACAAAAACAACGAGTTTGTCATGTCGCCCAACTTTAGTTTCCTGCGAAACAAGTTTGACTACCGCGGCAGCAACAGTAGTGCCCGCGACAACGGGGCAGGTTACGGCACCACGGGTTTTGTATTTGGAAATCCCAGCAGCCATCGGCGCAACCATAGCTCTGCCTTTGCGATCTCTATCAATCAATTGGCCAATTTCAACAACTCAATACAGTACCGCGGGTTTAATAACACAAGCAGCTGGAGTGAGCAATATGTAGAAGAACTGGTGCGCAACCGGGCTACTGTACCGCAGGCCGAAAACAACTTCATCTTCGGCTCCTCCCTCGCATTTTGGACCTTTTTAGTAGATACCATTGCCAATGCGCAAGGGCAGGTGATCGGCTACCAAAGTGTGGTGCCGCTGCCGTCAGGTCCGGGCGGTACTGAGGGGGTCAATCAAATCAACCGTATCAATACCAGTGGCGGCGCCCACGAGGTGTCGTTGGGGTACGGTACCAACAACAACGATAAGTTTCATTTTGGATTCTCGTTCAATATTCCTTTTTACACGTATCGGCGTGAGCAGACTTACCGCGAAGAAGATGCCAGCGGCAATCCTAACAATGACTTTGCCTATTTTGAATACCGCGAACGCTACCGCACCACCGGCGTAGGGTTTAATGGTAAACTAGGCATTATTGCCCGGCCCACCACCCGGCTGCGGCTGGGGTTGGCCTTGCACACGCCTACTTTTGCCAACCTGAACGATCAGATATCGTCGTCCATCGAAGCCAATACAGAGGGCTTTACCATTTTTCCGCAACCGCAAATAAAAACAAGCGACGAGCTGAAAGGCAATAACAGCAATGCTGGCAATTACAAGTACAATATTGTTACACCATGGCGCATGCTGGGTAGCGTCGCATTTGTTATCAATGAGGTGAAGGAAATCAAGCAACAAAAAGGCTTTGTATCGGCCGATATTGAGTATGTGAACTACCGCAGCACCCGCTACCGTGCAGATGATCCGACACTGGTAGACGATGTAGCCTACTACAACCAACTGAATGAAACCATCAAAAGCCGCTATCGTGGTGCCTTCAATTTCAGGGTAGGTGGCGAGCTAAAGTTTAAAACCGTGATGGCAAGGTTGGGTTTTGCCCATCTTGGCAGTCCATTTAGCCGCGAGTTTCGTGATTTGCGGGGTAACCGTACCCTGCTAAGTGGTGGCTTGGGCTATCGCAACCGCGGCATGTTTATCGATCTTACGTACGTACATGCCATTATTCGCCAAAACGAAGTGCCCTACTGGCTGCAGGACAAAGCAAACCCCATAGCGGACGGAAGAAACAGCCGCGGTAATGTGGTGCTGACGCTTGGCTTTAAGCTGATGTAAGCGCTGCTTCTGCCTGCTTCAAAATAATCGCATCATCATCCGGACCTGCCCAGTGCAGGTCCGTTTGTTTTTTGAACCACGTCATCTGTCGCTTGGCATATTGGCGGGTATGCGCTGCTACTTGTTCCAGGGCTTCGCTTGCGCTGATCTTGCCATCAAAATGGTCGAACCATTCCTGATAGCCCACCGTTTGCAAGGCTTGCAAATGCCGAAGCGGGTAGAGGTCACGGGCTTCTTGTTGCATGCCGGCTGCTTGCATCTGCACTATGCGCTGGGCTATTCGTTGGTGCAGCACCGGCCTTGGCAGCGCTATGCCAAAACATAGCCACCTGAATGGGCGCTCAGCTGTCCGGCCCTGCTGAAACTGCCGAATGCTTTGGCCGGTAGCCCGCATTATCTCCAGTGCCCGCAGCATGCGGTGGGGGTTTTGCATTTCGCCATCGGCGGCATACAGCGGGTCTTCCTGCTGCAGCTGTTGGTACAGCCAGCTAAGTCCTTCGGCCTCGTACTGCTGGCGAAGGGAATGGCGCAGGTCGGGCGGTATAGCAGGCATCTCATCCAGCCCGTGCAGCAGCGCCTGCAGATACAAGCCGGTGCCGCCTACAGCTACCACCACCGGGTGCTGGCCGAACAGGTGCTCCAGTACGGGCAGGGCGTAGTTTACAAAGCCGGCAGCTTCTACCGGGTGCTGTATGCTATGGCTGTTGATGAAATAGTGGGGAACCAGCGCAAGTTCGCTGGCGCTGGGCTTGGCCACGGCTACCCCCAGTTCGCGGTAGCACTGCCGACTATCAAACGATAAGATAGACGTGCCAAAGTGCTGCGCCAGCCTGATGGCGAGGGCCGTTTTGCCCACAGCTGTGGGGCCTGCCACTACCAGTAGCAATGGTTTGGATGCCATGGTATACTTTCAGAAAAACCAGCAAGCGGCCTAGTAGTCGTCGCCGGCGGTATCGGTGCCGGTGGCTTCGCCAAAACCGAATTCGTCTGAGCTGCTGGTGCCTTCTTCTCCTTCTTCGCCAAAGCCTTCTTCGTTACCCTGCAGGTCGTATTTCTCCTCCATTTCGGCAAACTTGGGGCCCAGCAGGCCGCGGGTGCCATATTGCATGGGGCCTACGCCTTCTTTGCGGCTCACCGATGGGTATACGATCTTGCTGCTTTCCTCTTTCGATACGTTGATAAGCTCAATGAGAAACACCCAACCCTTCACAAAATCGTACTCATAAATGAAGCGTTGATTGGTGTCGCGTATTTCCGAAGCGATGCTGGTGTCTTCCATCATCAGCGGGGGCGCTTTGTATGGCTTGTCGTACACGGCCAGCGTTATTTCGCGGCCACGCTGCCAGCTATCGTTGCTGCGATAAAAAGTAGCCTGGTGCTTATTGTCGAACTCGTAGGCTGTAAGAATGGTGCGGTGCAGGTCG
>CANHEC010000206.1 GCA_947459455.1 Chitinophagaceae bacterium | reverse complement strand
CCTTTTGTGGCACAGCCCTATGCATTCACGGTTTGTCGCATTGAGCCGGAAAACAACCTGCATGTGATTTTAGCAGCGTTTGCGCAGCTGCCAAAGCACCAGCTGGTAATGGTGGGCAACTGGAACAACAGTGCCTATGGCATTGAGCTGAAAGATACCTACGGGCAGCACGATCATATTCACTTGCTCGATCCTATTTACAACCAGCGGGAGCTGGATATGCTACGTGGCAACTGCCTGCTATACATGCATGGCCACAGCGCCGGTGGTACCAACCCCTCGCTGGTAGAAGCCATGTACCTGGGCCTGCCTGTGATCGCCTTCAATGTTAGCTACAATCGTACGACCACACAAAACAGTGCCATGTACTTCCGCCAGCCGGCCGATATCGTAAAGATTATTCGGGAAACGAGTATTGGCGAGATACGCCAGTTGGGAGAAAGCATGAAAGCCATCGCTGATCGCCGTTATACCTGGGCCATCATTGCCAACCGCTACAAGTACCTGATCAAAAGAGTATTGGCTTCGCCGGCCAAAGTAAAAATTGCACCCATGGGCCATCAAGGTCACCTGAAGGTAGACTACATGGTAAAAAATGGAATGGCCCATTTGCTGACGCCCAGCTTTTTCTATGAAAAGCGCCGCTAAGCCGGAGCATTTTTCTTTCATCAACAGATAATAGACCTGAAATGACAGCGATATACCGAGAATCGATAATAACCATGGCAGCTGCCCTGCTGGTGTGTGCAGTGCTGATGCCACTGCTGATCAAGTGGAGCGTACCACTACGGCTGGTAGACCAGCCAAACGAACGCAAGCTGCATAAAAAGCCGATTCCGTCTATTGGTGGGCTGGTCATGGGCCTCAGTTTGCTACTGGTGTATCCACTATCGCCGGCTATGCAGCAGCTGATGCAGCAATACTGGCCACTGGGCTGGGTACTGCTGGCGCTAATGATAACAGGTGTGCTGGACGACCGGCTGAACCTGCCCGCCAAGCTGCGCCTGGGTATACAAATAGGCGTGGGTGTGCTGATGGCTTACAACGGAATCCGCCTGCAATCGCTGCATGGCATATTTGGCATTTACGAGTTGCCCATCAGTATCCAGTATGTCATTACCGTGCTGCTGATAGCAGGTATTACCAATGCGTTCAATCTGATTGATGGTATCGATGGCTTGGCAGGTAGTCTGGCCATGATCAACGTGGCGGTTTTCGCGGTTATTGCTGTATTGCTGGGTCAGCTGCAGTGGCTGGCTTTGCTGTTGCCCTACCTGGCAGTGTTGGCAGTTTTTTTGGTGTACAATTGGCGGCCTGCCCGTCTTTTCATGGGCGATGGCGGATCGCTGGTATTCGGCTTCTTGTTTGCCAGCCTCGGCATTGCACTGGTAGAAAGTGGCCAGCAGCAGACCAAAGTAGCGCCCGAAATGGTGTTGGCTATCATCAGCGCTTGCCTCATGGTGCCTGCCATGGATACGCTGCGGGTGTTTTACAGGCGCATGCGCAAGGGCCGCTCACCATTTGCGGCCGATAAAAGTCATTTGCACCATTGGTTTGTAAAGCAGCACCTGGTGCATTCGCAAGCCACCCTTCGTGTCATTGTTTTCCACTTAGCACTTATCATCATCAGCTTTGTGTCCATCTGGTGGCTGCCGGTCACCGTCGTCATTATGCTGCAGGCCATCACCGTACTGGTGTATGCAAAGCTGTTGCAGCTCAGTCTCCAGTTTCATCGCTGGTACAAGTTCATTAAGCGAATGGAAGCTGCCTAACATCGTAGAGCGTCAATTACATCATTGCAGTATGAATACTACAAAGTCGGGTGCGGAAATAAGGCGAAATTTGGAACAAATCCAATTTATGGAAGGGTATCGCATTTTCATCGTAGACGATGATCCCTGGTACGGAGAAATACTGGCCTACCACCTTTCCCTCAACCCCGACTATCAGGTAACCCGTTTTGCCAGTGGCAAAGAATGTCTGGCGGCGCTTTCACGTCACCCGCATCTTATCACCATTGACTACTCGATGCCCGATATCAATGGTATTGAACTGTATAAGCAAATCAAGGTTTCCTATCCCGAGATTCCCGTCATTGTCATCAGCGGCCAGCACGATGTGGCCACCGCAGTAGATCTGCTGAAGCTGGGCATCAGCGAGTACATTGTAAAGGATGAAAACACCAAGGATGTACTTTGGAATGCCGTCATCCGCATTCGGGAAAACCAGAAGCTGAAGCAAGAAGTAGCCAGCCTGCGGGAGCAACTGGGCCAGCGCTACGATTTTGGCAATGTGATACAGGGCAGTTCACCCGCCATTCGCAAGATATTCTCGCTGATGGAGAAGGCCGCCCGTACCACCATCAACGTATCGATAACTGGCGAAACCGGCACCGGCAAAGAACTGGTGGCCAAGGCGATTCACTACAATAGCGAACGACGAAAAAAAGCTTTTGTAGCGGTGAACATGGCAGCTATACCACATGAGCTGATAGAAAGCGAGCTGTTTGGGCACGAGAAAGGCAGCTTTACCGGCGCTGCGGCCCGCCGCGTAGGCAAGTTTGAGGAGGCTGAAAAAGGTACCTTGTTTTTAGACGAAATAGCCGAGCTGGACCTGAGCCTGCAAAGCAAACTGCTGCGGGTGCTGCAGGAGCGGGAGCTGACACGTGTAGGCGGCAACGAAAAAGTGAAGCTGGATGTACGGGTGATAGTAGCCACGCATAAAAACCTGGCTGAGGAAGTAGCCGCCGGTCGTTTTCGCGAAGACCTGTACTACCGTATAATGGGCCTGCCGATAGAGCTGCCACCGCTGCGAGACCGTGATGGCGATATCTTGTTACTCGCCAAACATTTTTGTGAAGAGTTTGCCCGCGATAACCAATTACCTGCGCCGTCCATTAGCCCGGCAGCTCGTGCCAAGCTGCTGCGTTATCATTTTCCCGGCAATGTACGCGAACTGAGGGCCATGATTGAGCTGGCTACGGTGATGTGCGAAGAGGGAGAGATCGGTGAAAACGATATCACCATCGCACCATCGCGGCAAGTAGATTTTCTGGTGGCCGATGAAAAAACACTACGGCAGTATACCGTGCAGATAATACGCCAATACTTGCAGAAGTATGATAACAATGTGCTGAAAGTGGCTGAGAAACTGGATATCGGAAAGAGTACCATTTACAAAATGATACAGGAGAAGGAGTTGGTGCTGTAAAGGGGAAGCGCTAATTTGTAGCTCCCACTCTCGCCAACTACACTTTCCCCGGCTAAAAAAAAGAAGCCTGGAGAAGCCACTGGAAACAGGGGCTTTTTAAACAGGCATGGCAGGTGGCCGAACTGCTGGTTGTTGAGCGTGCATGCCTACGAAACCATATGGCTTTTACCCCTTGAACAACTGAACGTTTTGTTCCCATTTTTTATAGTGGTGGACGAGAGCGGAAGGATGACGGCTGCCGGCGATAGTTGGTCGGAGCCCTGGGAGCCCAGCACGCCACTTATTTCCAGGTTTGAGCTGTTTGATGCCAGTGGCACCCCGCTGCAGTTGCATGAATTGCCGGATATGTCGGGCACTTCTATCCTGGTGCGCTGCAGTTTTGGCAACGGTCTTTTTTTGAAAGCAGTGGTGCTGCAGCGTGAGCAGGATACCTGGTTGCTGATGACGCATTTTTTACCGCACTACGACGAGCCACGTCGGCGCAGGCTGACCCATTTGGCTGAAATGCCGATGGAGAATCCGAGTCCGGTGCTGCGGATCAGCCTGGGTGGCGAAGTATTGGTGCGCAATCCGGCGGCAGAGGCCATTCAGTATTTCAAAATAGGCAGTACCGCCTATTTGCTCGATGGCTTTGTACAGCAGGTATTGGCCGTGGGGGCCACTGCTGCCGATCGTTTTTCATTAGAAGCTAACTGCGATGGCCGGCTCATTCTTTTTGAATGCCGATGGTCGATAGATCGGTGCTATGTCAACATGTATGGCGCCGATGTGACGGATGTGAGAAGAGCACAGCGCCAACTGGAAGAAAGCGAAGTCATCTTCCGATCATTGACAGAAGATGTGCCGGGTGCTATTTTTCAACTGCGGGTAAACCATGATGGCAGCCGGGAGTATCCGTATGTCAGCCCGCACTTTTGGAGTATTTTTCGGTTTACCCCTTCGGCACTGCCATCCAGCAGCTTTCGCTATTTGTATCCGCCCGATAAGGAGCGGCTCGAGTCTAGTCTGCGGCATGCCATTGAGCACGATGAGCCGTGGATATTTCAGGGGCGCATGAAAGATGGCGACGAACCACTGCAATGGTTTAGGGTAAAAGCCAACGTGATCAGCCGCGATGTACAAGGCGTACTGCTGACGGGCTACATAGATAACGTAACAGAAGAGATTAATGCAAAGCAGGAGACAGAGCGCCTGTCGCTGGTGGCTCGCAATAATCGGAATGGTATCGTTTTTACGGATGCACAAGGACTGGTGCGCTGGGTGAATGAAGGTTTTTTGAAACTCACCGGTTTTGAGGCTGATGAAGTACTTGGTCAGCCGCCGTTTTCGCTATGTGCCGGCGTACTTACTGATCGGAAGCCTATGCTGGATCTGATGCGGCAGTTCAGGCTCGGTCAGCATTTCAGTGCAGAGCTGGTGCTGTATCGAAAAGATGGCAGTTGGTTTTCGTGCCGGGTGAGTGGTCAACCAATTGCCGGTGCTGGCGGTGCTATTAATGAATACTTCACAATGGTGGAGGATATTTCGGAGCAGGTGCGCCGCGAAGAACGGATACGACTTTTGTCGAGAATAGCCGAAGAGAACGTGAATGCGGTAATCATCTCGGATGCAAATGGCAAGATAGAATGGGTGAACAAGAGCTTTGAGAGAATGACCGGCTACCTGCAGGAAGAAGTGGTGGGTAGAAGTCCTGGTAGTTTTTTACAAGGCCCCGAAACCGATAAAGAGACCGCCGCGTATTTGGGCAAAGCCGTTTGTGAGCAACAACCGTTTTTTGCCGAAGTAATCAACTATCATAAGAACGGGAATGCTTACTGGGTGCGTATACACGGGCAGCCCATTTTTGATAGCAATCAGCAGCTGACCGGATATTTTGCTGTAGAAGAAGACGTGACAGCCGCCAAGCAAAATGAGCAGCGGTTGCGTGAATCGGAAGAGCTGTTGCGCTTTGCGCTGGAAGGTGCCGGCGATGGTGTGTGGCGCTACGATCTGCAGAACGAT
>CANHEC010000205.1 GCA_947459455.1 Chitinophagaceae bacterium | reverse complement strand
GCAGTTTTTTTAAGGCAAAGTGTGTATAAAAAGCACCCGGCGATGCGGTGCGCCGATTGGCTTTTTGAGTCTGAACCGAGATTTTTGCAAGCATGAGCGGACGGGTGAAAGTATTGATAGGGGTGTGTTGGGTATTGGCCAGTTTGTGGAGCTGCAGCAACCCCAGCATGGGACGTGGCCAACAGGCTGCCACTACCACAGCCACTATCGACAGTGCCAGCCGCCAACAGTACCAGCATGCTCTCGCCCAGTTTTTTGATTCATTGTTACTCCGCTCCGGCCATTTTTCGGGCGGTATACTGGTGGCCAAGCATGGGCAAATCCTGTACGAAGCCTATGCCGGTTTCGAAGATCAGGACCGCACTGCCGCCATTGATAGCAGTTCCATTTTTCACGTAGCCTCTACTTCCAAAACCTTTACCAGTACAGCTATTTTGCAGCTGGTGCAGGCAGGGGCGCTCAGCCTTGATGATACATTACAGCGATTTTTCCCGCTGTTTCCCTACCAGGGTATACGGGTGCGCCACCTGCTTAGCCATAGCAGCGGTCTGCCCAATTATGCGGGGCTTTTTACCCAATACAAATGGCGGACAGACCGCATAGCCAGTAATGCCGACGTGCTGTACCTGTACTATGCGCTGCGACCAGGTCTCGAGTTTAGCCCCGGTAGCCGCTTTCGCTACTGCAATACCAATTTTGCCCTGCTGGCGCTGATTGTAGAAAAAGTGAGCGGCAAGTTTTATCCTGACTACGTGCACGACTCCATTTTTATGAAGGCCAACATGAGTAGCAGCTATGTGCTCAGCCACCGCCGGGTAGAAGGCTACCTGCCTACCTGGGATGCAGGTGGCCGACCGTACCCGTTCAACCACATGGATGCTATTTATGGCGATAAGAACGTGTACACCAACTGCCGCGACCTGCTGCGATATGACAGCGCCATACGGGCGGGTGCGCTGGTAGCGCCGCAATGGCTGGATAGTGCCTGGAGTGCCCGCTACGTAGATGGCCGGTACAACGATCCCATTGAACAATATGGCCTCGGCTGGCGATTGAAAATTTTTAGCGATAGCCTGAAAATACCTTACCACAATGGCTGGTGGCATGGCAACAATGCCGTGTTTCAGCGGCTGCTCGCCGATTCAGCAGTGATCATCGTGATGAGCAATCGCTTTCAGCGGCGGGTGTATTCTTCGGCCAAGGCCGCCAATATCTTCCGCCCGTATTTTGCCGACTTCAAAGAAGAAGAGGAGGTAGAACAAGGGCAGAGTGGCCGCAAGCTTCAGCCTGCCCGTTCCCGAAAATCTGCTGTACCTTCCAAGCGCAGCCGCCGGCGCCGATAGCCAAACAGGGCTGCCCCGCCCGCCATGCTCGTTCTTACCGCTGCGCAAATCCGAAACTGGGATGCCTTTACCATTGTGACTGAGCCCATCAGCAGTACCGATCTGATGGAGCGGGCTGCCACGGCTTTTGTAAAGCGCTACGAGCAGCAGTTTGGTACAGGCCAACCCGTGTTGTGCATGGCCGGCCCGGGCAACAATGGTGGCGATGCGCTGGCCATCGCCCGACTGCTGAGCCAACAGGGCTACCAGGTAGCGGCCTGCAAAATAGAAGGCAACCCCTCGGCCGATTTTTTGCACAACGAGCAGCGGCTGCTGGCGCACTTGCCAGCGCTACCTACCTGGCATGCTGATGCACCACCGGCCTGCACGGCCCATACCGTGTTGATAGATGGTTTGTTTGGTACCGGCATTAACCGACCCGCCAGTGGCGATGCTGCTGCAGCGATAGCCTGGATGAATGAACAGCCAGCCACCCGCATAGCCATCGATTTGCCTAGTGGTCTGCCGGCCGATGCGGTGCCCGACCCTGCCGCACCGGTGGTAAAAGCTCATTTTACTTTCAGTTTTCAATGCCTCAAGCCAGCCATGCTTATGCCCGAGGCAGCTGATTTTTTGGGTAAATGGGAAATACTTGATATTGGGCTGCATCCCGATTTTGCTGCGGGGATTCATCCCTACGCATGGTGGGTACAGCACCCACAGCCCTGGGTAGCCGCAAAAGCCTACGACAGTTATACACACAAGGGGCAGCGGGGCCATGCGCTGCTGGGCGCTGGCAGCCTGGCTATGATGGGGGCTGCCGTGCTGGCAGCCCGTGCCTGCCTGCGCAGTGGTACCGGATTGGTAACGGTGGCTACCGAAGCCGCCGGATGGCACGTATTGCAAACGGCCGTGCCCGAGGCAATCTGTGCGGCGCCTACGGCGCTGGCCAATCCTGAGTTTCAGGCGCAGCGGCGGGTAAAAGCACTGGCAGTAGGCCCCGGCTGGACCATAGACGATGCGCATACGCAGCAACTGGCTTTTTTGCTGGAGCAAACCAGCCTGCCGCTGCTGATAGATGCCACCGGACTGGATGTACTAAAACCCATGCTGCACATACTGCCCACGCTGCCCAACCGGCGGCCGCTGGTGATAAGTCCACATGTGGGAGAGTATGATCGTTTGTTCGATTTTGCAGGCGACTCATTTCAGCGGCTGGAGCATGCCCGGCTGCAGGCAGCCCGCTATCATATGTTTATTGTGCTCAAAGGGGCTTACACCCGCGTTATTGCACCCGATGGCCGCTGCTTTGTGAATAGTACCGGCCATGCGGGCATGGCAAAGGGCGGCAGTGGCGATGTATTGACGGGTTTATTGGCAGGGCTGCTGGCACAGGGCTATGCACTGCCCGAGGCAGCCATAGCGGCCGTGTGGTGGCATGGCAAGGCCGGCGACCTGGCCGCCGATGAACTGGGTATGGCCAGCCTGCAACCCAGCGATGTGATTGCTAAATTGCCGGCTGCACGCCGGTTGTGGAGCGAAGTGGACTACACCCGATAATAGTCGGTGCGCCAGTTGATGATCAATTGCTTGATGGCGTCTCCTTTCAGCTTTTCGGCAACGGCTTTTTGCGCCAGCGCCGGCATTTCGGCATCGGCCGCAAACCGCAGGGCCACTATTTGGCCCATGCGCAGGCCCGCTGGCAGCGGCTTGCCGGTGAGCAGGTAGTGCCGAAAGTTTTCTTCGGCACGAATGGCACGGTCTTGTGCCCGCAGCGCAAACACCCTGCCGAACCAAAACAGCCCCACCAGTGCTACCGATACAAAGAAGTTGAAAATAGCATCGACGTTGCTCTGCTCGGCATCGAGTAGGGAGGTGACTAGTCGGGTAGTGCTGATAATGACACAGCTAACGATGATGATAGAGAGCAAGTAGTGATAGCCTGGTACAAATCGGCGGTGGTTTTTATAGTGCTGAGGTTGCATAAGGCGGCAAGTAATTTTTAATCGGGTAAAAAGGAATTGCAAAGTAAATGTAGCAGCTGCCGGCTGGTACATCAGTTATTTACAATGGTATCGAGTAAGGCAAACATATCATTTACCACGGCGCTGGCATTGCCGCTGTAGTTGTTTACCAGCAGCGCAAAGCTGTACTGCTTGCCGCTTTTGTCCTGCACATAGCCGGTGTAGCCTTTGGCGCCGCCAATGGTGCCGCTTTTCATTTTGATATTGTGAATAAGCGGAAAAGCATGCAGGTAGGTGCTGAACCAGGGCTGCTTGCGGGCATACTGCAGCACTTGTACCAGGGCCTGCGCCGTTACCCGGTTTTGGGGCGAAAGGCCGCTGCCATCCTGTGGTTTCAGGGCGTGGCGGTCGATACCACGAGCGGCCCAGTACTCTCGAACCAGGGCAGCGCCTGCATCGGTTTCGGCGGGTTTGCCATCGGCCATGGCCAAGTGCCGTATCAGCGCTTCGCCATACAGGTTGATGCTTTTTTGCATGAACCAGTACACTGTGGAATCCAGCCCCACCGACTGATAGGTGCCAAGGCTGCCGGTAGCTTTGGGCGGGGTGGTTTGGCGCAGCAGGTAATACAGCGCCGGCCGTGGTGCTCCGCCTACTTCTATGCCATTGGCTTGCAGGTATTGCTTTAGTTGTTCCAGCAGGGTCAGCTCGCCAAAAGGCAGCGATCCGCTGATGCGGAAAGGCGCCGATTGGCGCCCAAGCGTACCATTGACGTAGGCGGTGTAGCTGTAGGGCGCTGCGTAAATAATGCTGTTGTCGCCGCTGCCGGCGGCACCTACTGTTACAAAGCTGTAAATGCTATCGTAGCCGGTGGCCATACTGCTGCGGCTGCTACTTGTTTTGCTGCCTGCGGCACCACTGGTATTAAAGCTCAGATCGAATTGGTTTTCGCGGTAGTTGAGGGCCCAACTGCCGGCACCGTAATAGTTGCCCATATCTGCATATATCCATCCGTTGGGCACGGGCTGGGTTCCAAATCGGGTATTGCTGCCCACCACATCACCGGTGATGCGGTTGATGCCTTTTTGGCGAAGCATGGTCAGCACCTGTTCAAAAAAAGCATTGTCGGGCTGCTGACTGAATCGCCAGCTACCCATGGTTGGGTCGCCGCTGCCATCTACCAGCAGGTCGCCCTGCAGTACGCCATTGGTCAGGCTGCCGGAGTGCTGTAGTTGGGTGGCAAACCGATAGCCGGTTCCTAACTTATCGAGGGCTGTGGCAGCGGTTACAATCTTGAGGCAGCTGGCCGGTGCCAGCCCTGTCTGTTCGCCGCTGGCAAAAATGGTCTTGCCATTTTCATCTTGTACCAGAAAGCCAACACTGGCGTAGCGCAGGTTTTCCTGGGCTGCAAAACGCTGATAGGCTACTTTCAATTTTGCATCGAGCCCGCCGGTTTGGGCCTGTGCTGTGTACAATGCAGCTGCACAGCCAATGAGTGTCAAACTTTTCCGCAACATGGTGCTGATTTGGTGCTGCTGGCAATGTAGCCGCTTTCGGCCGGCAAGGCCCCTGAGGTGCGCACATTAAATCAACATTTCAGTTTTTTCGTATTTGATGGGTATTCAAACCTGCTATTTATCAATGTTTTACTACCTTAACTGCCATAAGTTTGGCAACTTTCGAACCAAAACAGCAAGTGGCTGCCCGGCGGTAGCCCCGACCCTTAATACTGTAATCTATGCTTAGAATTATAATCGCCGATGACCACACGATTGTTCGCCGCGGACTTCGGGATGTCATCAAAGATGAATTTCCTTCAGCGCTTATTGAAGAGGTGGGCGACGCTGAATCCTTGGTGAAGCGGGTCATAAAAGAAGAGTGGGATCTGGTGATCACGGACATCAACATGCCCGGCCGAAGTGGCTT
>CANHEC010000204.1 GCA_947459455.1 Chitinophagaceae bacterium | reverse complement strand
GGCCGCCTGAGCTTGTTTCAATCTGGTTACCTGGTCTACACCACGCTGCCCCGATCCACCAGTACCATCAGCTTCCTCACGGGCTACTTTTTCCAACTGCTGCCACTGCTGCATGGCCTGCTGCGCCTGCAGCCGCAGTTGCTGCTCATTGCGGCCTTGCCAAAACTGCGCCAGGGCTGCCTCGCCGCTTCGCTTCACCCACCCCTGCTTTTCCACCTGCATTTGCTGATCAATATCGGCTGTAAATACTACTTCATCTACCACTACGGCTCCCAGCAGGGCCGTGCACATGCCTACCAATACTCTGAAAAACACCAGCCATCCATTGCCGCGGGCCATTACTATCAGCCGCTCAATGCTAAATACAATAGTACCTGCAACGATGGCGGTGAGCAGGCTGGCCCAAACCGATGCTTTCAGCACCGAGTAGGCGAGCATAAAGGATGCGCCGGTCCATACCAGGGTGGGCACCAGCAGGGCTATCGCCATGGCCAATACTTTGCGCCGGCTTTCGGGTGTGCTCTGCGCCAGGCGCTGGTATTCATCGCCGGTAATACGGCATGCCAGAGGCAAAATTTTACTCATAATGAATTGAAAATTGGAGAGATAGTCAGAGCAGTGTATTGAAGCCACCCAGCAAATCGGCTTCATGCTGGTATTGCCGGGTACCGGTCAAAAAGCCATCCTTGTACGCAATCATTACAGCCACCAGCCACCCTTCGTGATCCACGCTCAGCTCCAGCTGCTTTTGGATGTCGCTTTGCATACTCTGCAGTTGCCGCATCCTATGCTTTATCTGCGACTCCATTACCAAATCAATGCCTTGTACTTCCAGCAGATGCATTTCCAGTTCATGCACCTGGCTTTGCAGCTGTGCCTGCACCGACTGTAGCCGATGCCGATAATCGGCAATGATGGACTGCAACCGGCTATCGCGGCGCTGCAGCGACGGAAAATGAAGTGCATCCTGGTGGCCTTCCTTCCGCCAGTCGTGCTCCAAAAAACTGCGCACCAACTCAGGCCGCTGGTACTGAAAGGTCAGGGGATACATCGTGCGGCCCGGAACGCTGGCAGCAGGCGCTGCACTATTGTCGCTATCGGTGCTGGTATCGGTACTGGTTTTGCCAAACCATTTTTTGAAAAAGGTTGCCATACAACAGGGGTTTGAATGATCAGAAAACTGCCACGCAGCAGCAATGGAGGAACGCAGCGTCGTACTTGTTTCGTATTTAAAGTAGGCCGGCCAGCGGCCATGTTTAAGCTAAAATTTTACAAACGGTAAAAATGGCCTATGCCAGCGCAGCGGACCCGTACACAAGCAAAACGCCCGCTGCCAAGGCAACGAGCGTTTGTCGGAGGTTTTAAAAATGGAAACTACAATATTGTAACAGCCCTCATCAATCCTGATGCAGCAGATGTGCGTGACCTTCTATCTTCATGCCGACCCGCAAGGCCGACTCATTTTGCAACAGCGTATGATGGTACTTTTCAGGCAACACCTTTTTCAATGCGATCATGATTGACGACAATCGAATCAACTGCCGTTTCTTCAACAGTGCTCCCAGCATGATCATATTCATCAAGCGGGCATTGCCCATTTCGATAGCCAGTGCTGTGGCAGGTATGCCTATACACTCAACAGCAGCGTTGTAGTAGGGGTGCTGCACGTTGCTCTCATCATACAGCAGCAGGCCACCTGGTTTGATGCGGGTAGCAAACTTGTCCATCGAAGGCTGGTTGAGCAGCACCGCTGTATCAAACTCGGCCACAATGGGTGAGCTGATAACGTGATCGGAAACAATGGTGATGCAGTTAGCCGTGCCACCCCGCATTTCAGGGCCATAAGACGGCATCCATGACACTTCTTTGCCTTCGTGCATGCCGGCGTAGGCCATGGTCATCCCCATTGATAACACGCCCTGACCCCCAAATCCTGCAACAATGATTTCTTCCAGCATGATGCTCGCATTTTTAAAATTGTCAATAGCGTGTCGCTTATTTACAGAGCCGTCCTTCCAGTTTCAAATCGCCCAGCGGAAATGTTTGTGTCATGGTCTCTTCCACAAACTTCATCGACTCTACCGGCGTCATTTTCCAGTTGCTGGGACAGTTGGCCAATATTTCAACCAGGCAGGTGCCTTTCTGCAGTTGCTGTGCTTCCAGCGCATGGCGCAGCGCCTTTTTGGTGCGGCGTACGGCGTTCGCATTGGCCACCATTTGTCGGGTTACATACCAGGTGCCCGGCAGCTGTGCCATCATCTCAGCTATTTTCAGCGGGCTGCCCGTCAGGGCTTCACTGCGTCCGCAGGGCGACGTGGTGGTTTTCATACCACTGAGGGTGGTAGGCGCCATTTGTCCACTGGTCATGCCATACACCGCATTGTTGATGAACACGATCAAAAAGTTTTCGCCACGATTGACGGCGTGAATGGTTTCGGCAATACCAATGGCCGCCAGATCGCCATCGCCCTGGTAGGTAAACACGTACCGATCGGGCATCAGCCGCTTTACCGCAGTGGCTACTGCACAAGCACGCCCATGCGCCGCCTCCTGCATGTCTATATCCATGTATTCGTACGCAAATACTGAGCAGCCCACCGGCGCAATACCAATGGTATGCTCCTGAATACCCATTTCGGCTATCACCTCCATCAGCAGCTTGTGCACCAGGCTGTGTGAGCACCCCGGACAATAGTGCATAGGAGTGGATAGTAAGGTAGCGGGGCGACTGTACACCGCTTCATACCCCTCATGCGCTGCGGCATTGGCTGTTGCCGCCAATGGCAAAGTATCGCTAAGCATGCTGCACCTCCAGTATGTTTTCCAGTTCGTGAACAATATCATCGGGCGTGGGCAGCATACCGCCCAGCCTGCCCAGGTGGCGCACCGGCACCCTTCCATTTACAGCCAGGCGCACATCTTCCAGCATCTGGCCGCTATTCAGTTCAATCGTCAACATACCCTGCACCTGCCGTGCCAGCTGTGCCAGGCGCCGCTCAGGAAATGGGTAAAGGGTAATGGGCCGCAACAGGCCCACCCGCAAGCCACGATGGCGGGCTACATCTACCGCTTTGTGTGCTATACGGCCACTCAGTCCGTAGGCTACCAGCAGGTAGTCGGCATCGGCCGTGGCTATTTCTTCAAAGCGTACCTCCTCTTGCATGGCTTTGTATTTTTCCAGCAAGCGCAGGTTATGTTGCTCCATTTGCTCGGGCTGTATATGCAGCGAGGTGATATAATTGCGACTGCGATGAGCCGGCTTACCAACGGTAGCCCAGGGCTTTGGTATATCTGGTACCGGCGCCTGATCAAACACGACCTTTTCCATCATTTGGCCAATGGCCCCATCGCTGAGAATGAGCACCGGGTTGCGATATTTTTCGGCCAGCGTAAAACCCAGAAAAACGAAATCGGCCATCTCCTGCACCGAGGCAGGTGCCAACACCAGCAGCCGATAATCGCCATGGCCACCGCCCTTGGTAGCCTGAAAATAGTCGCCCTGTCCCGGCTGAATAGTGCCAAGGCCGGGGCCCGCCCTGTTGACGTTTACCAGCAGGCAGGGCAACTCGGCCCCCGCCATGTAGCTAATGCCTTCCTGCATGAGGCTGAAGCCGGGCGACGAAGAACTTGTCATGACCCGAAAACCTGCACCGGCAGCGCCGTATAGCATATTAATGCTGGCCACTTCACTTTCTGCCTGCATCACCAGCCGGCCATACCGCGGCATTTCTCGTGCCAGGTACTCCAATACTTCGCTTTGCGGCGTAATAGGGTAGCCAAAATAGGCATCGCAGCCAGCCCTGATAGCGGCCTCGGCCAGGGCTTCATTGCCTTTCATCAGCAGTGTTTCCATACTTAGTGATTGTGAATCGAAACGAGAAAAACTCAACGCTTGCTAGCAGCAGGAGTACGATAGACTGTAATGACCGCATCGGGGCATACCAGTGCACAATTGGTACAGCCTGTGCAAACCTCAGCTTTTGCTACTACGTACCGATACCCTTTCTTATTCAGCTGTGGCCCCAGCAACAGCACGTCTTCTTTGCAGGCTACTGCACATAGCTCGCAGCCCTTGCAGCGGGCTGCATCAATAGCCACATACCCTTTTACTTTTCGAACAGGAGGTGCCTGAGAACGGAGATTCACTTCCATGTTGGCAAGCTTTAGAGAGTAAACAAATAAGGAAGCTGGCGTAAAGTTACCGCTCCCTGACAGGCAGCCATGCACTCGCAAATCATAGCTAAAGCTGACGGCGGTCATGCTTTGAACCGATGAAAACCCTGATAACAAAATACAGCCGTGAATCGGTTTTGCATTTCCTTAGCGAATAAAAGATACCATGTCCTCATCAGGCTGCGTTTTATCATACGTTATTGGCTGAGAAGACCTCCATTTTCATCACCCCTTTTTGCCGAAAGGCACCTGCTAAACAACATGCGTACCCTGCTACCGCTGATCCTGCTATGGGCCAGCCTCCTCGTCGTTGGCTGTCGCCAACATTCCAATGTATCTCCAGTAGCCACGGCTGCCAGCACCGATAGCTTGCCGCCGCCAGCCAGTACGGCATTGGACACCTACCTGCAACGCTTTAATAACAACAAGCAACTGTACAGGGCAAGCACCCGGCAGAAAACGATTCGGATACAAGGCCGGCAAGGAAGCCGATTTGTGATCAACACTGCCGACCTGCAAACGGCTGATGGCAGCCCATTGGCCGACAGCATCGATATTACCCTGATGGAGCTGCACAATCAGCAACAATTGTTGTTGGCCAACGCCCCTACCGTATCCGATGGCAAACTCCTGGTATCTGGTGGTGCTGTTTACATCCACCTGTCGAGTCAGGGAAAAGCGGTACAACTAAAACCCGGCAAAGCCTACAAAGCCGCATTTCCTGTATTGCGCCAGCAAAACATGCGCTTGTTTTATGGAGATACCAGCAAGCGTACACTCAACTGGGTAGCCGCAGCCGACAGCTTTCGGCTACCGCCATCAGCACCCGCCGAAGCCGAAGAACAGGTAGTAGAAGACCTGATTGTATCGTTTGAACTGACCGGCGATACAGCACGCATGGCCATGGATACGATGAGTAAATCGGCTTATGAAAAAAGAAAAGCAGCAGGCAGACAAGAGCAGGTAGCGGCGGCACGACAGCAAGCAAGATACGAACGCCGAAAAGCAAATAGAGAGCGCCGATTAGAATATTCCGAAAT
>CANHEC010000203.1 GCA_947459455.1 Chitinophagaceae bacterium | reverse complement strand
TACCTGCGTGTTTCTTGGGGGCAGCTTAAGAGGTATGTAGCTTGCTCCTTCCAAATCGCATCGCATCGCTGTGTTTTTTAGTCGTAGTTGCTTTTGCAGCCAACGGCGGCTTAGTAAGCGGTAATGCGGTAAACTATGTCAGCAGCGATGCTGGAGGCCAGTGGTGCTTCACCACTTGTGGGCATCGCCTTGCCAGCAGCGGCATTTGAAGTTTTTATAGCGCCAAGAACGACTGAGGACCGCAGCAGGCGAACGGATTTTTGCCCGGAACGGTAGGTATTTTGGGGGCGGATGAATTGTAAGTAGAAAATGACTAAATTTGTCATGACAAAGTAAGGAATGAAGTTCGCAGTCATCATAAAAGACGCCCGGATAGCCAATAAAATGCTGGTACGAGAGTTGGCACAGGCGCTGGACATTGACGCATCGCTGATGAGCCGGTTAGAAAACGGGGAGCGAATGCCGTCGGGCGACCTATTGCCTAAACTGGCCGAGGAACTACGCCTTGAGCTGCCTATGCTTAAGCGTGAATGGCTGGCAGCCCGCCTGATGCGAGAACTCGAGGAATACCCTGAGATGGCTGAAGAAGTGGCAAGCCTGGTGATGGAGCGTGTAGAGGCCTACATACCGCAGCAGCGTGGCACCCCCGATGAGCTGGCCGAAGAGGTGGCCCACCTGAACCAACTAAGAAAGGAGGTGGCAGCACGGCAGCCGCTGGATGAAACGCAACTGACAAGGCTGCGGGAATTTTTTCATACACGGTACACCTACCACAGCAATAAGATAGAGGGCAATACCCTGACGCTGCAGGAAACTGCGCTGGTGGTAGCCAAGGGCATCACCATTGCCGGCAAATCGGTAAGGGAGCACCTGGAAGCGATAAACCACCAGGAGGCGGTAGAATACCTGGAAAGCCTGGTGCAAAAAGGGAGTCGCATATCGGAAGGGCTGATAAAAGAGCTGCACTACCTGGTGCTGAAAGGGATAGAAAAGCGCTGGGCCGGCATGTACCGCCAGGCTGAAGTGCGGATAAGCGGCAGCGAACATGTGCCGCCGCCTCACTTTGATGTGCCGATGGAAATGCAGCGAATGCTGAGCTACTATCATGAAAACCGGCACAAGCTGCACCCCGTGCTGCTGGCTGCCGATATGCACCTGATGCTGGTAGGTATTCATCCTTTTATGGATGGCAATGGCCGCACCAGCCGCCTGCTGATGAACCTGATTTTGATGCAGGGAGGCTTTTACATAGCCAATATAAAAGGCGACCTGACCGACCGCCTCGAATATTATGAGGCTTTGGAAGAAGCCCATGTACGCGGTAACACGCTGCCATTTAGAAAGCTGGTAGCCAAAGCTGTAGAACAGAACATGGAGGAATACCTGACGCTGATGTAGGTGTAGCTGGCGCCACCGGCTGTTTGTGCCCGGTGCCCCGCAGGGGGTGTCGGGCACTTTTATGTGTACCGGGGCCTTTAGCCGGATGGGCTGCGCCGTGGCAGCTGAGAAGTGCACTACTGATGAGGGGCTGCGGGAACCGAAGGGCCTGGCCCCGGCAGCATGCCGGGCCGGAGCGTAGCGCAGCCCGCAGGTGCCCGAACTGCAGCCGATACCTGCACCGGCAGCTGAAAGCCCCAAAACTGTTGGATAAATGCCGGGGGCTTTGGTTACCTTTGCGCCTCAATTTTTGTTTCCATCGTACTATGATTAGTGTAAAAAATGTGACGCTGGCCTACGGCAAGCGGGTGCTATTCGACGAAGTAAATATCAACTTTACGAAGGGTAACTGCTATGGCGTGATTGGTGCCAACGGGGCGGGTAAGTCGACTTTTTTGAAAATTTTGAGTGGCGAAATAGAGCCTAACAAAGGCTCCGTTGAAATATCGGCCGGCGAACGCCTGGCGGTATTGCGGCAAAACCACTTTGAATTTGATGAGCAAACCGTGCTGAATACTGTGCTGATGGGCCACAAAGTAATGTGGGACGTGATGCACAAGAAGGGCGCCATTTACGCCGACCCCGATGCAACTGAGGCAGACTACATGCGGGCAGGTGAACTGGAGGCCGAGTTTGGCGAAATGGGCGGCTACACCGCCGAAAGTGATGCCGCTGCATTGCTGAGCAGCCTGGGCGTGAAGGAAGAATACCATCAAAGCCTGATGAAGGACATACCGGGCAACCTGAAAGTACGGGTACTGCTGGCGCAGGCGCTGTTTGGAAACCCCGACATACTGCTGCTGGATGAACCTACCAATGGACTGGATATTGAAACCATTAGCTGGCTGGAAGACTTTTTGGCTGACTATGAAAACATAGTACTGGTAGTGAGCCACGACCGTCACTTTTTGGATGCTGTATGTACCCACGTGGCCGATGTGGACCGTGCCAAGATCAAAGTGTTTACCGGCAACTACACCTTTTGGTATGAAAGTAGCCAGCTAATGGCCCGTCAGCTGAGCGATAAGAACAAGAAAATTGAGGAAAAACGCCAGGCGCTGCTGGATTTCATAGCCCGATTTAGTGCCAATGCCAGCAAAAGCAAGCAGGCTACCAGCCGTAAAAAGGCCTTGGAAAAGCTGACCATTGAGGAGATTGAGCCCAGCAACAGGCGCTATCCTGGTATCATCTTCCAGCCATTGCGTGAAGTGGGTAACCAAATACTGAACGTAGAAGGCCTGCGTAAAAGCATAGACGGCCGCCGGTTGTTTGACCAGGTGACTTTTAGCGTGCAGAAAGGTGAAAAGATTGCTTTTTACAGCCGCGACCCGCTGGCGGTGACGCAGTTTTTTGAGATCATCAACGGCAATGCGACGGCCGATGCGGGCAAATATGAGTGGGGTACCACCATTACCAAGGCTTATCTGCCGCTGGAAAACAATGAGTTTTTTAAGGAAGGCCTGCCCATGATGGACTGGCTGCGCCAGTTTGTGCCCGAACACGTGACGGATGCCGATGAGCCTTTCCTGAGGGGCTTTTTGGGCAAAATGCTGTTTAGCGGCGACGATATACAAAAGAAGGTGAACGTGCTGAGTGGAGGCGAAAAGGTACGCTGCATGCTGAGCCGCATGATGCTGCAAAACCCTAACTGTGTGGTGCTGGACCAGCCGACCAACCACCTTGACCTGGAAAGCATCCAGGCCTTTAACGAACAGTGCGTAGACTTTAAAGGGGTGGTGCTGCTGACCAGCCATGACCATACGTTTATGGAAACGACCGCCAACCGGATCATTGAGCTAACGCCGACAGGCATTATTGACCGCCTGATGACCTTTGACGAATACCTACAGGATAGCCGGGTGCATGCGTTGCGAGAGGAGATGTATGGTGTGCCCGCCTGATGATGGCAGACACTATTTTAATAATGGAAAGCGGCTGATCTACCTCGATCAGCCGCTTTTGCATGCTGCACCGACATAACAAAAGCAGCCTGAGGGCGTTCAGTATATTGCGCCGGGGCATGGGGCTGGTTTGCAGGGCGGCCGGCCCATACCGAAAACAGTTTTGTTGCGTTTCATTACCATACTAATTGCCTGTATGCTGGCCTGGGGAGGTGTCGCCAGCGGCCAATCGAACCTGCGCACCAAAAAGATTCCGACCCAGCCGGCTGTGGTTCGCCTCGATTCGTTGGCAATAGTGCCGGGTAGCCTGCGCGTGATGGGCGCCGATAGCAGCCACTACCTGTTGGATGCGGGTACAGCCACCTTGCAGTGGCGTCGGTCGCCGACAGCAGATAGTGTGTGGGTGCAGTACCGGGTGTTTCCGTTTGCATCGGGCGGCCTGGCTTACCGCTATCGCTACGATAGTGTGTCCAACTTTTTCAGGGCGGCGCCGGGCACTGCTAAAAAAGCTGCCGGCCGCTCTTTTGGCAACCTGGGCAACCTCACCTACACCGGCAGTTTTGGTCGCAGCCTCAGTTTTGGCAATGCGCAGGATGCCGTGGTGAATTCGCTTTTCAACCTGCAGATCAGTGGGATGCTGGGCGATAGTATCGAGCTGACGGCAGCCATTACCGACAACAATATACCCATTCAGCCAGATGGCACTACGCAGCAACTGAACGAGTTTGACCGTATTTGGCTGCAGTTTAGAAAACGGGGTTGGACCCTGAGCCTGGGTGATATTGATGTTAGGCAGCAGCCCAGCTACTTCATGAGCTATTTCAAGCGGCAGCAAGGTCTTTCATATGAAACCCGCTACCAACTGAATAAGCAGGTGCAGGCATCGTCATTTGTTAGTGGTGCCATTGCCAAGGGCAAGTTTACCCGCAATGTATTTTTTGGTCAGGAGGGCAACCAGGGGCCGTACAGGCTGCGGGGAGCCAACAACGAGTTGTTTTTTGTAATACTGGCTGGTACCGAGCGGGTGTTTATTGATGGTGTGCTGCTGCAACGCGGTGAAGACCGGGACTATATCATCAACTACAATACAGCCGAGATTAGCTTCACGCCGCGGCAGCTGATCAACAAAGACAAGCGGATACAGGTGGAGTTTGAGTACGCTGACCGTAATTTTTTGAATACCCTGTTGTACGGTTCGCAGTCGTTTGAAAAGACCGATAAATGGAAGCTGACGGTAGCCGCCTACAGCAATGCCGACGCTAAAAACTCGCCTATCAACCAAACATTAGACCTAGCTCAGCGCCAGTTTTTGTCTGAGATTGGCGATAGCATCGGGCGGGCCTTTTACCCCGTGGCTACCCGTGATAGCTTTAATGCCGGCCGTATACAATACGTGCAGCGAGATACCGTGGTGGCAGGCACGCCCTATCGCATTTTCAGGTACCAGCCGGTGTACGATACGGCAGTTTTTACCCTCAGTTTCACCGAGGTGGGGCAGGGCAGGGGCAACTACCGGCCGTTGCTGAATGCGGCCAATGGAAAAGTGTATGAATGGGTAGCGCCTGTGGGTGGACAGCCGCAGGGCAGCTACGAGCCTGTGGCTTTTTTGGTAACGCCCAAAAAGCAACAAATGCTGACGGTGGCGGCACACTATCGCCTGTCGGCTTATACTATGGCCGAGGTAGATGCCGGCCTGAGCAATACCGATGTCAATACTTTTTCGGCCAAAGACCAGCAAAACGATGCCGGCTTAGGCTGGAAACTGGGCCTGAAGGATCAGCGACGCTTTAAGCGAAATGGCCAGTGGCTGGAGTGGCAATCGGCGGCAAGGTTTGAGCAGGTGGGGTCCAATTTCAGACCGCTGGAGCGGCTGCGAACCGTAGAGTTTTT
>CANHEC010000202.1 GCA_947459455.1 Chitinophagaceae bacterium | reverse complement strand
GCCAGCGCCAAATCACTCACGTTTTCATCGGTAGGTTACTCTACTATTACTGTCAGCATTGGCAACAGTGCTTCGTTGAACGTGACCCTAACTGCTGTAGACAACAAACTGGATGAAGTAGTAGTAGTGGGCTACGGTACAGCCCGCAAGCGAGACCTGACCGGTAGCGTAGCCACCATCAGCGGCAGCAAAGTACGCGACATGCCGGTGCAGAGCTTCGATCAGGCATTGTCGGGTCGTGCGGCTGGCGTGAGCATCACCATCCCCAACGGTGTGGTAAACAACCCGCCGGTGATCAGGGTACGTGGTGTGAACTCAATCAGCCTCAGCTCATTTCCGCTGGTGGTGATTGATGGGGTACCGACCTTTACAGGCGATGTGGGCAACAGCGCTTCTAACAACGTATTGGGCGATATCAACCCTGCCGACATTGAGAGCATCGATGTATTGAAAGATGCTGCTGCCGCTGCCATCTACGGTTCGCGGGCCTCAGCTGGTGTACTCATCATCACTACCAAAAAGGGTAAGCAAGGCCGTGCCAAGGTGAACTACGATGCATGGGTGGGCTGGACACGTCCTTTCAACCTGATCCCGGTATTGAATGGCCGCCAATATGAGACTATCAAGAACGAAGGCCTGGCCAACGCCGGTACACCAGCTACACCTGGTGTGCGTGGGTTCTTCCCGTACAATGGCCCCGATGGCCAGCCGGTGAGCACCGATTGGTACGATGTCATCTATCGCACTGGTGTTTCGCAAAACCACAACATCAGCATTTCGGGTGCCAGCGACAAGACGAATTACTACTTCTCTGCTGGCTATACCAACCAGCAGGGCATGATTCGCCAAAACGACTTCCGCCGCCTGAATGGTACCATGAGCCTGGACCACAAAGTGAGCAATGCCATCACAGTGGGTGGTAAGTTTCAGTACTCCAACGGCGAGAACTTTGGTGTAAACTCAGGTTCGCAGCCGGGTGGTGCTTTTGCCACCGCTGGTATTGGCCGCCTGGCATTCAACCTGATGCCGAACGTGCCCGTGTTCCTGAACGACGGCAGCTACAATATCAACCGTACTGCCAACACCATTGGCTGGGGTAATAACCTGACGCCGCTCCAGTTCAACAACCCACAGCTGCTGCTAGATCGCAACAGGTTTACTTCTGAAAGCGATCGCATCTTGGCCAACGTGTATGCCAACATCAAGCTGCCTGTAGAAGGCCTCAGCTACCGCATCGTGTACGGTATCGACAACCTGAATGTGGTAAACAAGACCTTCTGGAACGCCGACCATGGCGACGGTGTAGCCAACGGTGGTTCGGTATTTAATACCGTACAAACCTTCCGCCGCTGGAACCTGATCAATACCCTGCAGTACAATAAGAGCTTTGGCGAGCACAACCTTAGCTTGCTGGCTGGTAACGAACAGCAGTATACCAATCAGGAAGGCTGGGGCGCCAACCGCCAGGGTGTGACCGATCCTTTCTTCGATGAGTTCCAGGGTGGTTTCAACACCATTGTACCCAGTGGCAACTTCCTCGGCGAAAACTACCTCGCTTCATTCTTCGGCCGTATCAACTACGACTACAAAAAGCGCTATTTGCTGTCGGCTAACCTGCGTAGCGATGGCTACTCAGCGTTTGCACCTGGCAACAAGTGGGGTACTTTCTGGGGTGCTTCAGCCGGCTGGGCTGTGAGCGAAGAAGGCTTCTTCCAGAAGTCGGGCCTCAGCAAAATCTTCAGCAATTTGAAAGTGCGTGGTAGCTATGGTATCGTGGGCAACAACCAGGGCATCAACGATTTCGCTTTCTGGAGCTTCTTTAGCAGCGGCCTCTATGGTACCAACCCCAGCTTGTTCTTCTCGCAGGCAGGCAACCGCAACCTGCGTTGGGAAACCAGCAAGAAGACCGACATCGGCTTGGAAATGGGCTTCCTGAACAACCGTATCACTACCGAGGTAACCTACTACATCAACGATGTAGACAACCTGATCCTGGCCGAGCCGCAAGCACCGTCTCGCGGTATTCCGGGCAACAGCATCCTGAACAACGTAGGTAGCATGTCGAACAAGGGTGTGGAACTGACCATCAACGCCACTGTTATTCAAAAGCGTGACTTCAGCTGGACCACCAACTTCAACATCACTACCCTGCGCAACGAAGTGACCGCACTGGCTGCCGGCAATGCCGATATTCAGCCTGCTACCTCTGGTCTGGAGCGTCCCAGCATCATCCGTGTAGGCGAAAGCATTGGTAGCTTCTATGCAGTACGCACCGGCGGTGTTAATCCTGCCAATGGTCAGCGTATCTTCTTCTACCGCGATGGTACTGCCGTGCAGTACAACCACGCTGCTGCACCGGCCGACCGCTGGACCCTGGTATCGAACGGTAACCGTGCACCTCGTGCCGCCGACCAGGCGAATGACGGTGTGATCATTGGCCCCGCCCTGCCCAAGTGGACTGGTGGCTGGGATAACACCTTCCGCTACAAAGGCCTCGATCTGAACATCCTGTTCTTCTTCTCTGGTGGCAACTATATCTACAACGGTACACGTGCCGGTATGCTGGACCAGCGTAGCTGGAACAACAGTACCGAAGTACTGAACCGCTGGCAGAAGCCTGGCGACCAAACCGATATCCCCCGGGTGGTATTTGGCGACAACGTGAGCAACGGTAGCGCCGTAGTGATCAGCGAAAACGTGGAAAAGGGCGACTTCCTGAAAGCCCGTAACATTACGCTGGGCTACAGCCTGCCCGAACGCATTGTGTCGAAAGCCAAGATCCGCAGCTTCCGTGCCTATGTGCAGGTGATGAACGCTTTCACGCTCACCAACTACACAGGCTACGATCCGGAGATTTCTTCGAACGGTAACGGTAACGGCAACCCCAGTGTTGACCGTAACTCAGTGCCCATGGCTCGCAGCATCAACGTTGGTGTGAACGTAGGCTTTTAATCATCCATAGAACGGAGCGTATAAAATACCTGTCGATCGTTCGAATTCAATCAACACCTTTCGCAGGTACCCGGTACGCCAATCTTAATGTACCGCCCTCGTGGTAACACAAAACAAGAACTTATGAAACTGAGAATAATTTCATTTTTTGCCCTGGCAGCTATGGCCGTTGGTTGTAGCAAAGAAAAGCTGGAGCCCATTCCGCAAACGGCCCTCAGCGATGCGGTTTCTTTCAGCGATTCTGCCCGCTGCGTGCAGCAGGTATTCGGTCTTTACTCGGCCCTGAAAGCTGGTCAGATGTATGGTGGCCGGTATATGAACTATCAGGATGTGCGTGGTGAGGAATTCATTAACCGCACCAACAACGCCGTGACCAACTGGCTGACCTGGCAGTTCAACGTAACCGCCAGCACCAATGAAGTGCAAGCGTTTTGGGCCGCCTGCTACGCCGCCATCAACCGTTGCAATGTGGTGATAGATGGTATTACAAAATCTACCATCCGCGATGGCCTGAAGCGCAACCTGTTGGCCGAAGCCAAAGTAATCAGGGGCCTTTCTTACTTCATGCTCATGCAGTTGTATGCTCGTCCGTTTACCGATGGAAATGGCAGCAAACTGGGTGTGATTTTGAAGCTGACACCCGAGACTTCGAGTGGCGACCAGAACCAGCCTCGTGCTACCGGCGCCGAAGTGTATACGCAGATTTTGAAGGACATGAACGAAGCTGAGGCCGACCTGCCGCTGACGTATAGCAGTGCGCCGCAGCACCGCATCCACCGCAATACAGTGGTGGCGCTGAAAACCCGCGTATACCTGAACATGGGCCAGTACGCCAATGTGATTACGGAAGGCAACAAGCTGGTGCCTGCCGCAGCTCCCTGGACGGCACCCAGCGGTGTGGCCAATAGCCTGAGTGCCAGTGTAGCTACCGTATATTCCAGCGCAGCCAACACTGAGAACATCCTCTCGATGCCATTTACGGCGCTGGATCCTCCGGGCACCCAAAACGGCCTGGGTCATTATTACAACCCCGGCCCCATTGGTGGTGGCGAGTTTGCCCTGAATACCACTGGCAATGGTATTTTCGCCAATGCTGGCTGGCGTGCCAACGATGCCCGTCGCAACTTCCTGATTGTAAACGGCGGCCAAACCTGGCTGAACAAGTGGCCTTCGGCACAAAACGCTGCCGACCCTGCGCAGGTAATTCGCTATGCCGAAGTGATGCTGAACCTGGCCGAAGCCCTGGCCCGTCAGGCTGCCGGTACTTCGGTAGACGCCCGTGCATTGGCCCTGCTCAATGCCATTCGCAAGCGTAGCGATCCTACCATCGCCGACTTTGCACCCGCTACTAAAGATGAGCTGATCAGCCTGATCTTGACTGAGCGTCGCATTGAGCTGCTGGGCGAAGGCTTCCGCACTTCGGATGTGGCCCGTCTGGGTCAGCCGTTTGCTGCCAAAGGCACCGTTCCTTCGGTTGCTTTCAACAGCGATCCGTACATCTGGCCCATCTCGTTAGCCGAACTGCTGGTAAACAAAGCATGCCAACAGAATCCTGGCTATTAATCGTCTGATTTGACAATCCCGGGCTGTGAAGCCCTTCACAAGTCCGGTTTTCTCATAATGTGTAACGGCGCCCCCTTTCCAGGGGGCGCCCTCTTTTTGTGCCTGCTGCTCCCGGTTCAGCAGGTATTTTTCCCGTTTCGGACGGTACTAACCCTTCGGGGCTTCCAAAATGTGCACCTTTATACCAGCAGTGCGGCCCCACCCAGGCCGGCTGTCATCCAAAAGCGAACCAACATGAGTAACACCCTTAAGCGCCTGCTATTGGCGGCGCTGGTGCTGGCTGTGGCTGCCGGCACCTATGTATGGTATGTATGGAACAAGCCGGCCCGTGATGTGCAGGATGAGACGGCGATGGCCGCCACTGCGCAAGGCATTTTTGATGCCTACCAGGCCAATGAGGCAGCAGCCAACCTGCAATACCTGAATAAGGCGGTAGCCGTTTCTGGCACGGTAAGTGCGATAAAGCAAAATCAGGAAGGCAAGACAGTGGTATCGCTGGCCACCAGCGATCCGATGTTTGGCGTACAGTGTACCATGAAAGAGCCTGTGCAACTGCCCCCCAATAGTCAGGTGACCATCAAGGGCATTTGCACCGGATTTTTAATGGACGTGGTGCTGATAGACTGTTATCTCGAGAAATGAGTCTGCACATATCTTCTTTTCATACCAAATCCAATCTCAAGATGCGAACCGCCTTAGTAAGCCTGGCCAGCATGCTGCTGTTGATGGCCTG
>CANHEC010000201.1 GCA_947459455.1 Chitinophagaceae bacterium | reverse complement strand
CGCTTCCAGCAGTTCCTGGCGGCCAATCGTTTTTTGCAAATACCCATGTACGCCCAATGCCTGACACTGCTCCATAATGGGACGACTGTGCTCCATGGTCAGCACTACAATGCGCAAAGCGGGATCCAGTGCCAACAGCTGGCGGGCGGCATCCAGGCCATTGCCATCGGGCAAAAAATAATCCAGCAATACAATGTCTGGCTGATATTGACGGCATCGTGCCACACCTTCGGCCAGTGTGGTAGCCTGCCCCAGCCAGTGCAGCGTGGGTATATCCTGCAGCAGGGCCATCACGCCTTGCGAAAAAAGCACGTGATCATCGATGTGTAGCAGCCCTGCAGCGGTTTGGAGTGATCGGGACAACTGTTTCATATTGGCTTCGGTAGCAATATAATGACGGTAGTGCCGTCCTTGTTCGAATCGATGTGAAGACTGCCTTTCAGGTAGTCGATGCGGCTGCGAAGGTTTTGCAGGCCAATGCCCTGGCTGGCTTGTTGGCTGTCAAAGCCCCGGCCATTGTCTTCTACCAGCAGTTGCAGTTGGGTCTCCTCCTCGGTTAGCTGTATGCTTACTTCGGTAGCGGCCGCATGCCGCACCGCATTGCTGATTAGTTCGGTACAAATACGGTACAAGCTGGTTTGCATAGCCAGCGGCAGATTTTGATGCACATCGTAATACAGCGCAAAGCGGCAGTTGTGCGCCGGCTGCTGTTGCACCAGCTGCTTCAGGGCATTGTGCAGGCCCTGCTGGGCCAGGTGGGGCGGCACCAGGTTGTGTGCTATGCTGCGGGCTTCGGCCATGCTTTGCTGCAGCATGGCCTGCAACTGCTGCAGTGGTACCTGTGGGTATTGGTGCTGCAGCTGGGAGGCATGCAGGTGTATGGTGGCCAGCATGCTGCCAATGCTATCGTGCAGGTCGCGGCCCAGTCGGGTGCGTTCGGCCAGTTCAACCGCTATCATTTGCTCGGCCATTTGCTTTTCGCGTAGCAGCATGTGCAGTGCCAGGTCTTCTTTTTCTTTTTTGTACAGGGTCACCCGCCGCGCAAAGCCCATCGATAAGATGGCTGTTTCGCCCATCAGGCCAATGGCGCTTCCGTAGGTGTTTAGAAAAATGGTAAAGCTGTTGGTGATACCAAACTGGTAAAGGTTGATGCTAACTGTGGTGAGTAGCAAAAAGCAGATGGCGAGTACGTAGTACTGCACCAGTTTTTCGCCGGCACGCCATTGGTACCACAGGTACAAGCCATTAAGCAGGGCACCCGCTATTGTGCAGGCCGATAACAATTGCAAAAACGGCACCTTGGTGCGATCGGGCAGGCTGCTATAGTTGATGACCAGCGAGCCGGCTGCCAGCACCAGCATGAGCACCATGTACCAGCGGCAGGTGCGTGTAAGCCACCTAAACTGCGGCCTGGGCGGAAAAAAGGAAAGCAGTACGCTGGTAAAGCAGGCGACCCCGAGTAGTGCAAATACCGGCCGCGCCTTGCTGGCAAACCCCGGCGCCATCGGCCACAGGTACTGAAAACCAAGGCCCCAGTTGCTGAGCATCCAAAGCACTATTACCATCACGTACAGGGCATATAGCAGGTTGGCCCGGTGCCGCAGCCCTGCCCACAAAAACACGGCAAACATCGCTATCAGCACCAGCCAACCCAGGCTAAAGCCCATAAACAGGTGTTCTTGCCTTCGCCGGGCTTCCAGTTCTTCAGGCGTAAGCGCTTCGAGGCGCAGCTGCAGCGATTCGTTGGCTTTGTTTACCCACAGCAATACCGTAGCACTATCGCCCGGCCGCATGCTGATGGGTATGATCAGGTCGCGGTCGTAGTAGGGCCGGCTGGCAAAAGGAAAGTAATCGCCGAGGCGGGCAGCAAGCGGGCCTTTGCCCACCTGCCATGCTTCGGCATGGTTAATGTGCGGATTATTGAGCAACAGCAAGATGCGGTTGCGCTGTCCATGGTTGTGCACCGTGGTTTTTATCCAATAGGTGTGGCGGGTAAAGCCCGGGTTAAAATCGGCTGCCTGTGGGGGGCCAAACCGGGCTTGCAGCACCTGCTGGCTATCGGGCAGGGCGCCGGCCTGCGCCACCTGCAGCTGCAGGGGGGCACCAGGCAGCGGGCGGCAGGCTGCTAGTAGCAGTACCAGCGCTACGCCACACCAAAAAGATAGTTTACCTGCCATTTTGCAATGCAACCAACAGGCTGCCGCTGGCAAAATACCTAACAAAAGGTATTGACTACACCAGTATTTGGTGGTCACTTTAATGCGTAAGAAATGGGGCGGCCGTAGCCCGGCCCCGGCGCTGCTGCAGCACCCATGCTTGTTTTAGTAGACTGCCCCAAAGCGGTAATGGTAAAAAAACAACAGCCCCGCTTGTGGCGGGGCTGCTTGTTGTTACAAAAAGCAAGCAAGTCGAAGTATCCTGTATTAAAGCAAGTCCATGGCTTTGGCAAACTCAGTACATACAAAAGGAAGAATCAACCAGAACCACTGGCCATAAGGCGAAAACATCACTGCAAACATAGCGGCAGTCCAAAAGAAAAACAGGGCCCAATGTTTGCCGGTACTCTTCTTTGTCGTCTCTTCCATCGTATCGGTTTTTTGTTTGAGTGGCGCAAATATAGGTCAGCCAGCAAATGTGCAATAGCGATTATTTCAAAATCTGCCGCTCCTGCTCCTAGCTTCCGGTGGTCAGTTTTCTTTTCAAATCATCCTTCCTGCGGCGGTTTGGGCCCGCGGGGTGGCCGCTGCCGGCCCTGGCCACCACCCTGCCCACCCTGTGGCGGCTGCTGCTGCGGGGGCTTTTGGCCCGGCTGCTGCTGGCGGGTTGGCCGCTGCTGCTGGGGTGGGCGGTTGTTGCCACCACCCTGATTGCCTTGGTTGCCCTGATTGCCCTGATTGCCGCCCCCTTGCTGGCCGCGGCCCTGCTGCTGGCGGCCACGTTCGCGGTCGCGTTGGCGGCGGCTGGTTTTTTCCAGGCTGCGCAGGCTTATCTGCCCTACCACATCCACAAATTCGGGCTCCACTTCGCGGGGCTTGCCGCTCACTACCTCTACAGCCTGTAGCTCGTCGGGGCGTTCGCCATTGCGGTTCATGGCCTTTATTTCGGCCACCCGCTTCAGCGTCAGCGGGTATTGCTTGGTACTATCCGGCAGGGTGTACCACATCAGGTTTTTAAAGATGTCCTTCTTCACCAAAAAGGCGCGGCCACGGCTTATTTCCAGCACATCGGCGTCGGTCGGAAAATGCTGCAGCGCATCGAGGTAGGTATCCAGCTCGTAGTTGAGGCAGCACTTCAGGCGGCCACACTGGCCGCTCAGCTTGGCCTGGTTGATGCTCAGGTTTTGGTAGCGGGCAGCCGTGGTGTTCACACTCTTAAAGTCGGTGAGCCAGGTGCTGCAGCACAGTTCGCGGCCACAGCTGCCAATGCCGCCCACCTTGGCGGCCTCCTGGCGGGGGCCTATCTGGCGCATTTCCACCTTCACCCTAAACTCGCCGGCGTATACCTTGATCAGCTCCCGAAAATCTACCCGGTCTTCGGCCGTGTAAAAGAAGGTCGCCTTCTTGCCATCGGCCTGTATTTCTACTTCGGCCAGCTTCATTTGCAAGCCCAGCTGGCGGGCAATGGCCCGGCTACGCACCAGGGCATCTTTTTCCCGGGCCTTGTTTTCCTTCCACTTGTCTATATCCAGCTGGTTGGCCCGGCGCAATATGCGCTTGATGTCGGCCGAGTCTTCGGCCAGCTTGTGCTTTTTCAGCTGCAGGCGCACCAGTTCGCCGGTCAGGCTCACTTCGCCCACATCAAAGCCGCTCACCCCTTCCACGGCTACCAGTTCGCCTTTTTCAAAGTATTGCAGGCTGGTATTTCGGAAGTATTCTTTGCGGCTGCCCTGCCCAAAGCTCACTTCTACAATTTTGCAGCTGCTGTTGGGGTCGGCAAAGGGCAGGTTGGCCAGCCAGTCGTGCACATTCATGCGGTTGCACCCGCCGCTGCTGCAGCCGCCGTTGCTTTTGCATCCATTTGGCTTTCCGCTTCCACAACTTCCACATCCCATATATCTCTTCGCGTTTGCTGGTGATTGAATAAATGGCCGCAGCCCTGTGGCCAGCTACCCGGGTAGGCTGGCGGTGCCGGCGGCGGTTTGGTTTTTTTTGGGATGACCAGCGATTGTGCTACTATTTAGCACCGGTTGTGTCACTCACTTGTGCGGCAGTGCAGGCCTCGGCAGGGGCGGCACGGCTTGCCAGCGGGCTACCAGCAGGCCGGGCGCTACGGGTACAGTAGCGGGTGGCTGGCAAGCGGGGCCGGGCACTGTGCCCGACCGTAAGTATGCTGAAAAAAGATTCAACTGCTGAAGTGAGTGACACAACGAAGCTGCCAGAGGCACTGTCGCCGGGTCACAAAAAAATCTGGTCTCACAAAGTCTTTCTCACGTCTTCCGGTGTCAAAAATAGGAGATTCGGCCACTCGGCGGGCGCCAAAGCCTGGCTGTGGGCGCCCTGGCTCAGTACGCCCACAGCAGGTATAAGCGAAAAAAGTAAAGCCTCCAGCCTTGCAGTTTCAGACACCGGCCGGCGCAGGGGCGATGGATGTAAGCCGCTTTTTGGCGACGTTCAACAGCGAATTTGCTTCTTTATATTGGGCGATAAGGGGATCAATTGCCCACCATACACATACATGGTTCTATGCCAGCTTTTGAAAGGGGCCGCTGGCAAATATCTGCGAACGATCGATGTATTATGCAAAAAGATGATGGCAGTAAGGGGATAAAAAATTTCTTGTTGCATTTGAAAAACAAGACAGCTATATTTATGCAAAATTTTAAAAGAATGAACAACACGCCCCCCCCCCGCATTTTCCGCCGCCTTTTCCCCTTCGGGATTCTTCTTTTAAGCGTTGTATTTATGATCGCAGGATGCGATAAACGCCATAGCAATGAAATAGATGACCCCTCGGCCGACCTCGCTACTTTCAAGAAAAAAGCTGCCCAATTAGGAAAGCTACACAATGATGCGCTTAGCTATGTTGCAATAAAACATGACATCTCTTCTTTAAGCATTTCTTCGTTTCGATCAACCATTTACAGTTTTGCCCCGGTAGGTAGCGGATTCACTTATTTCAATTCAAAATTTGCTGTGTTCAACTCATAAGTGCAACACTACCCGTTAAATATGAAAATACTTCGTTTGGCGTTCTATAATTGAATTTTCTGACGGGGCGGTTATTGAGCTCTTTTTCTACACGTTTAATTTCCTTGT
>CANHEC010000200.1 GCA_947459455.1 Chitinophagaceae bacterium | reverse complement strand
GGTCTCAGTGGTCGGGAAAATTTGACAGGCGTATATAGGATAGGGGACTGCGAGTAGTTGTGGGATCCACTGGTAAAGATATAAGCGTACGATCATTTTCAAGGTGTGAAGTACAGCAATGTATCTTTTGCCGCAGTACAAGATGGCCAATATCATTCAGGCCTTGCGATAATGCCTGGCGGCGCATGCCGTTGAGTTGTTAACTATTTGAATCATTTACGCATGAAAGCGATAACCAAAATATGGGTACTGGCCGTAGCAAAGGTTTTACTTCCCTGTTTCTGTTTATGTCAATTTTCCGGCAGGCTTCAATACCAAATTACTTCTTATAAAGAGGGCAGCTCTGATACGATAAGGGATGTGTCCATTTGTCAATTTTCGGCAAAAAGAATGCTTAGCACAAGTAAGCAGCAACCTTTGCAAACACTCATCAGTTTTGATGAAGGGGTGCATCGCCGCGTAGATACAACACGGCAAATTGAAAATTCCATGCCGTTATCGTCGATGGAATCCAAATCTCAGCCTACTTTGCTCGACAGTTCTATTGTCGACGGTGCGTGGAGTTATCACTATCGTCTGATCGCTTCTTCCGATCTTATGGGTGCGCCAGTGTATGACGTTACAGAGTATTGGGTAAGTAGTGCCATTCGTTTAAATTCCTATGTTTCTAATGGCTACTACGGCCCTATGCTAAACGGTACAGGCTTTGCACTTACTAAGTTTCGGCGCAAAGTATCAATTGAGGGACGTGGTACAACTATAACTGATGGCTACCTTGACGCTGTGCAACGCATACCTTATACCGATGCTGACTTAAAGCTGATTATGGCTGCTAAAAACTAGCAGTGGGAGGATGGGTAGTGGGTATTTCTTCGGCAGCCTAGGCCCGCTCAAGCACCAGCTTGTCCAGCACGATGTAGCGCAGCTTGAGCGTAAGGGCCTGGAAGAGCATTTTGGCATTGGCGTTTCGCTCGATGTAGTACACGGCCCGCTCCAGCTCGTCGGCCATGGCTTTTTGCTGGCCCAGCCCGCTAAACTTGTTCAGGCGCTGCGCAAAGTCTTTTTCGGCGGCCGGCAGGTGCAGCCTGTCTTCGCCTATCAGCCGCAGCCGTATGCTTTGCTCTATCAGCTGTATAAAGTAGCGCAGCAGTTGCTTTTGGCGTTCGCGGCCCAGGCGGCTCACGGCGTCGGCAAACTGTATCTGTTTATCAAACCGTTCGTGTTGCTTGGGCCCCTTCAGCAGGGCGGCATTCAGCCAGTCGCGTAGCAGGCCGTTCAGGTCTTCGTCGTTGTGCTGGTACAGCTGCAGGGCTTCGTGGTAGTTGCCATCGGCCACCAGGGCCAGCTGCATGGCGGTGGCCGGGTCGGCACCGCAGCGGCTCACCAGCGCATCAGCTATATCGGCCTCGCTGAGTGGCGGCACCCGTATGGTTTGGCAGCGGCTGAGGATGGTGGGCAGAATGGCCCTTTCATCCACAGATGCGAGAATGAACAATGTATCAGGAGGAGGTTCCTCTAATAGCTTCAGCAGTTTGTTGCCCTCTTTGCCCAAGTATTCGGGCAGCCACATTACCAGCACTTTGTAGCGAGCCTTAAAGGTTTTCAGGCTTAGCTTTCGTGCTATGTCATTGCACTCTGCAGCGGTAATTTTACCTTGTTGATTGGGTGTCTCTTTAATGGCCTCTATCCAGTCCATTCCTGATCCGTACGGATTTTGCTGGTAGAACTCCCGAAACTCTTTGAAAAAGTCGTTGGCTGTATTTCCTTTTTTTCTTTCATCGTCATCGTCATCCGCTTCGGCCATAGCAAAGCCTGACTTTTTTTTGGACTTGATCGTTGGAAAGCTGAAATGCAGGTCGGGGTGTACCAGTTGGGCAGCCAGTGGGTCGATGCTTCCCGCACCCCCCGGTTCTGCTTCCGGCGGAGCTGGCGGCGCTGCAGGTTCGCCAAACAGGTCGGTACCGCCGCCAAACAGATTTGGTGGGGCGGCGGCGGCAGCTTTTTCGGTGGGTTGGCTCACTACATACTGCCCAAAGTTCACCGCCAGGGGCAGGATGCCGCTGCCCTCTTTGCCTACCAGCAGCAGGGCATGGCTCAGGCGGTTGTGTGCCACCAGGTCCAGCAGGTGCTGGCGGGTGTCGGCCTGTCCTATCACATCCGCAAAAAGCATGGCCGCAAGATAGGGGCGGGGCCGTTTGGTTGCGCCGATGGGGCGCCGCCGGGCGGGCACACAATTTTTTTTTCTGCCATCGCTTGGTCAGCTGGTTTTCTTTCCTGTACTTTGAAATACAAAGTGCTTTTATGACCGATCAGCAAGAATCGCTGCAGGCGCTGCAAGACATCCGCAAGATGATGGATCGCAGCAGCCGCTTTTTGAGCCTGAGCGGCTGGAGCGGGGTAGCCGCCGGCTGCTGTGCGCTGGTGGGCGCCTGGTTTGCCCACGGCATTATAGCGCAGGGCCAGCAAAACCACAGCAGCCTGCGCAAAATGGCATATCCGCCGGCCGAATACGAGGTGGAGGGCATCCCGCTATCGGCCTATATCGGGTCCGATCAGCTGGTCATCATTGCCCTGCTTACCCTGGCCGGCGCCTTGCTCACTGCATTCTTTTTTACCTGGATGCGCAGCCGCAAGACCAATACTGCCCTGTGGGGGCCTACCAGCCGGCGCCTTAGCTGGGCACTGGGCCTGCCGCTGGGCGTAGGGGGTGTGTACATGCTCACCCTCATGCAGGCTGGTGCGTTTGGACTGATAGCGCCGGGCTGCCTGCTGTTTTACGGATTGGGGCTGGTAAGCGCCAGCCGCTACACCCTTGGCGAAATCCGCTGGCTGGGCTATGGCCAGCTGGCCACCGGCTTGCTCAATCTGCTGTTCACAGGCTACGGCCTCTATTTTTGGGCCTTCGGTTTCGGCATCCTGCACATTGTGTACGGCCTCATCATGTGGTGGAAGCATGAGCGGTCGGCCACGGCTGCCTGAGCCTGCCCGCCTCCTCACATTGTTTACGTCAATCAATTACCTCTTTGCCAGCTCCCATCAACATAGCCAATCTGAACAAGGTGTTCGACAGCCGCATTCGCCTGGGCATTATGAGTGCCCTGATGGTGAATGAGGAAGTGAGCTACAACGACCTGAAAGAGCTGCTGCAGGTGACGGATGGCAACCTGGCCAGCCACCTGAAAGGGCTGGAGGAAAACGGCTACATCAAGGTGCACAAAGGATTTGTAGGCCGCAAAACCAATACCACCTACAGCGTGACCAAGGCCGGCGAAAAGGCCTTTCGGCTGCACCTGGATGCGCTGGAAGCCATGATCCGCGGCGCCCAGCCCGGGTAATTTTTTTTATTCCTACACTTTGAAATACAAAGTACTTTTTATGAAAACAAATTTCTTACTCGCCTGGGCCGTATGGTGGAAAGCGCTGCTGAGCTACCTGCTGCTGACGCTGCCAGCGCTGGTGTGGTGGCCGGTGTATGCTATATCAGCTGTGCTGGCGGTAGGCTGGAGCCTGCCCGGCCTGCTGCTGTACTGGGCCCTGCAGCCCCTGCTGCGGGCCGGTGCCGGCAGGCGCTGGGTGGCGCTGCTGCATGCAGGGCTGCTGCAGGCCATTACACTGGGTTGCACCCTGCTGGCGGCGATTCACATTACCCGCGGGGTGCGCTGGTGGCCACAATGGCAACAGTATTGGCTGTTTCCGGCGGCCGCTATGGTAGCTACCCTGCTGGCCCTGCTGCTACCGCGTAGCCGCGGCCTGCCGCCGGCCCTGCATTCGCCACCGGCGCCAGTCGGGCATGGTTCCTCCGCCTCTTCTCTCCTGTAGCCTCGCTGCATACTCCACTTGTCCTTCCGCTATTTCCTCATCCTTTTCCGGCGCCTGCCGGTATCCTCCAAAATCCCCATTGATATGAAGATTACACTTAGCAAATCGCAACGCACCCTGCTCAAAGGGTTTACTACCGGCTTCCTCATTTTGCTGATGCTGATACCAGCTGCTTTTGTGCACGAACTGATTGAAGAACGCAAGCAGCGCCAGCAGGAAGTGGTGACCGAAGTGACCAGCCGCTGGGCTGGCAACCAAACCATTACAGGCCCCTACCTGCTGCTGCCCTACCGCACCGAGGTGCTGGTAGACGGCAAGCCCGCCATGGTGACCAGGCCCTGGGTGCTGCTGCCGGATAGCCTGCAGGCCGACGGCCAGCTGCAACCCGAAAGCAAGCGGCGCAGCATTTTTGAAGTAGCGCTTTACCGCAGTCAGCTGCGCTTGCGGGGCCATTTCAGGCTGGATGTGCTGACGCCAGAGCAGCGGGCAGCCATCGACTGGAGCAAGGTCACCCTGTGCATGGGTGTGAGCGACCTGCGGGGCATAGAAAACGAAGTAAGGGGCCAGTTGGGCAGCTTGCCCGTGCTGTTTGAGCCCGGCCTGCCCGATAATATGGTGACCCTGCGTGGGGTGAGTGCCGTGCTCGATTTGTCGGGGCAGGCGGCCGATAAACCCCTTGCATTTGACCTGCCGCTGCAGTGCCGCGGTGCACAAATGCTGCAGCTGGTACCGCTGGGAAAAACCACCCGTATGCAGCTGCAGTCTACCTGGCCATCGCCCAGCTTTCAGGGGCATTTTTTGCCCACGCACCAAACCGATGCCAGCGGCTTCAAAGCCAACTGGCAGGTGCTGCATTTCAACCGCGATTTTCCGCAGCTGTGGACCGATAAAGGCTACAGCGTGAGTGAATTTGCCTTTGGTGTGAGCATGCTGCAGCCTACCGATCACTATACACAAACACTGCGCAGTGTGAAGTATGCCATTCTTTTCATCGGACTCAGTTTTGCTTTTTTCTTTTTGCTGGAGCAGCTGATGTTACGGCAGGTACACCCGGTGCAGTATGTGCTCATTGGCCTGGCCCTCATTGTATTCTACACCTTGCTGTTATCCATTGCCGAAGTCTGGCAGTTTAGAGCTGCCTATGCGGTAGCTACAGCTGCTACAGTAGGCCTTGTATCGGTGTACACCCGCCAGCTGTTTGGCAACTGGCGCAGTGCGCTGATGATCGGCGGTTTTCTATCGGCCTTGTACGGCTTCATCTATATCCTCATCAACCTGGAAGACAGCGCCCTGCTGGTAGGTAGCATTGGCTTGTTTGTACTGCTGGCGCTGGCCATGTATGCCAGCCGCCGGATACAGTGGTATGGGGCGCCGTCCGATCAAAATCAGCGAAGCGATCTTAGTATTGAGGGTTGATTCCACACACAACACTTTTCACTAAAAAAGTTT
>CANHEC010000199.1 GCA_947459455.1 Chitinophagaceae bacterium | reverse complement strand
TCTACTTTGTGCTTGGCTTTGTCGCTTACCGTAATGGCATTATCAAGTGCTACATTCATAATGGTCTGTTCTGCTGCTGGCATATCGCTTCAAGGATGATGCCGGGCACAAATTTACTGTCAATTTGTACGTACAAACGTCAGGCAGGCGTTAATTCCCTTCCTCACAAACCGTACTTCCCAAAAATGCAAAACAGCCTTTCGGCTGTCTTGCTGCTGTGTTTGATTACTCGTTGAAACTCAAAGTCGTTATTAGTGTACTACACTTTCTTCGAATTGGATGGGGTCCATGCCGTTTTTCACCCGGTAGTCGTTGATGGCTGCCTTGATGGCGTCTTCGGCCAGTACCGAGCAGTGAATTTTCACCGGGGGCAGGTTCAGTTCCTCTACGATGTCCATATTGTCGATAGACAAGGCCTGATCTACGGTTTTGCCCTTGAGCCACTCGGTAGCCAGGCTGGAAGATGCGATGGCCGAGCCGCAACCAAAGGTTTTGAACTTGGCATCTACAATGGTATTGGTGGTTTCGTCCACCTCAATCTGCAGGCGCATTACGTCGCCGCACTCGGGGGCGCCTACCAGGCCAGTGCCTACATTTTTCTTGCTCTTGTCCAGTGTGCCCACATTTTTCGGGTGCTGGTAGTGGTCGATTACTTTTTCAGAATATGCCATGATGGGTAATTTTTAATGCTTGATGTTTAATATTTAATGAACTTCCGCTACGCTCCAGCCGGGTGATCCGAACTAAACGAAGATTGTGCCGACTTCACGATACTTGTCAACAACCTCACCAATTCATCTGCCAGCTCCTCCAGCTTTATATCCTGGCCGATTATCCCGGTATCTTTCAGCAGCATCAACCAGTATCTCGCTTCTCTCATCTCCTTTGCTGCAATCGACATTTTTGCAGCAAACTCCTTTTTCGTCAGTGCGGCTTGTGCTTCATTCACATTCGCTCCTACCGAGGTGCCGCTTCGCAACAGTTGGTTGGCCAATATTTCATTTTTGTTGGCCACCTGTGAAGACAAATGAACGATTGAAATGGCGAATTCATAGGCTTTTTCTACAACTACATTTCGCCTCTTTTCCATAAAGGCCTCCGTTTCTATCCTTCGTCACTCATTTACCATTCATCATTCACCATTCAGCATTGCTCTTAGTGGTGCGCCCACTCAATCGTGTTCAGGTCGATGCCTTCCTTGTACATTTCCCACAGCGGGCTCATGTCACGCAGTTTCAGCACCGTATTGGTTACCTGCTCAATCGTGTAGTCAATTTGCTCTTCGGTAGTAAAGCGGCTGAGGCCAAAGCGCAGGCTGCTGTGAGCCAGATCGTCGCCCAGACCAAGGGCCTTGAGCACGTAGCTGGGCTCGAGGCTGGCGCTGGTACAGGCCGAGCCAGAGCTCACGGCAATGTTCTTGTTGAAACCCATCATCAGACCTTCGCCTTCTACATACTTGAAGCTGATATTGCTTACATGCGGCAAGCGGTGCGCCGGATCGCCGTTTACGTATGCTTCTTCTATTTTCAGCAGGGCTTGCTCCAGCTTGTCGCGTAGGCGGCTGGTATGGGCTGCATCCTGCTCCATTTCCAGGCGGCACAGTTCGCATGCTTTGCCAAAGCCCACAATGCCGGGCACATTCAGCGTACCACTGCGCATACCGCGTTCGTGGCCACCGCCGTCCATCTGGGCCGTTACTTTTACCCGAGGATTTTTACGACGCACATACAGGGCACCTACACCCTTGGGGCCGTACATTTTGTGGCCGGTAAATGCCATGATATCAATGCCATCGGCTTTCACATCCACCGGTATTTTGCCTACCGCCTGTACTGCATCGCTAAAGAAGAGAACGCCATGCTTTTTGGCAATGGCCGCTATTTCACGTACAGGTTGAATTACACCAATTTCATTGTTGGCGTACATGATGGCAATGAGAATGGTCGTCGGCTTAATGGCCGCTTCCAGCTCTGCCAGGTCAATCCGGCCATTTTCTTTCACGTCCAGATAGGTCACTTCGGCGCCCTGCTTTTCCAGGTGCTTGCAGGTATCCAGTACCGCCTTGTGCTCTATGTTCATGGTAATAATGTGATTGCCCTTGCTGGCGTACATTTCAAACACGCCTTTGATGGCCAGGTTGTCGCCCTCGGTGGCACCACTGGTGAAAATGATTTCTTTGGGGTCGGCGCCAATGAGCTGGGCTACCTGCTCACGGGCATAGTCCACCGCTTCTTCGGCGGCCCAACCAAAGGGGTGGTTGCGGCTGGCGGCATTTCCGAAATGATTGGTAAAATAAGGTACCATGGCCTCCACCACACGGGGATCACAAGGGGTGGTGGCGTTGTTGTCCAGGTACACAGGCAGTTGGATACTCATATGCTTAAATGTGCTTTTTCCGTTGAATGAGGGTTGAAACAGCGGGCAGACGCCGCCGAAACAACGAAACACAAAATTAGCTGCTTTTGTTGCGGGCCCGAAGGGCGGCACTCCGGGCAGGCGGGCTTTTTCCACAATTCGTAATAGGCCGGCTGAGGCGATGCTGAAAGAATGACAAAAATTAGCCAAAATACCAGCGGCACGCAGCAGCTTTGCAAGTGCCTCGGGCCAGTTGGCCTTAGCCATCACCAAATTGATTATGAATAAGATAGAGCATATTGGTATTGCCGTTGGCTCGCTGGCCGATGCCATACCGGTGTACGAAGCCCTGCTGAATACGACCTGCTACAAAACAGAGGAAGTAGCCAGCGAAAAAGTAGCCACTGCATTTTTTCAGGTAGGGCCCAACAAAATAGAGCTGCTGGAAAGCACCGATCCCGAGGGCGTCATTGCCAAATACATTGCCAAAAAGGGCGAAGGCCTGCACCATATCGCTTTTGAGGTGAACGACATACTTGCCGAAATGGAGCGACTACGGGCCGCAGGCTTTGTGCTGCTGAATGAACAACCCAAACAGGGCGCCGACAACAAGCTGGTGTGCTTTGTGCACCCCAAGGGCACCCATGGGGTGCTGGTAGAGCTGTGCCAGGAACGACCCTAGCCTGCTCCCGCCTATTTTCGTACCCGCAGCCCACCAGCAGGGCTGCTTTGCCACATCATGACCGCCAATATTCAACAGCTGTACCAGCAGCGCCTGGCTGCCTTGCAAGCAACATGGCAGCAAGATCAACGCCGCCGAAGCTGGGTAGCGTGGGGCCGACTGGCCGCTCTGGCGGCTACCGTAGCGGGCCCATGGCTGCTGTGGGCCCTGCACCCGGCCGTGGCCGTATTGGCCGGCTTGCTGCTGCTGGCGCTGTTTCTGCGCCTGGTACTGGCCGATGTACGGCTACAGCAACGCATGGCGCACCAGCAGCGGCTGCTGCAAATCAACCAGGAAGAGCTTGATATTGATGCCCACCGCTACCCGCCCGGCGAAGACGGCCTACGCTTTTTGCCCGGCGCCCACCCCTACGCTACCGATCTCGACTTGCTGGGTCCCGCCTCGCTGTACAGCTGGCTGCACCGCACCACCAGCTTTACCGGCCACCGGCAGCTGGCGGCATGGCTGCTACAGCCAGCCGATGCCAGCACCATAGCGGAGCGCCAGCAGGCGGTGGTGGAGCTGGCCCCCGCCCTCGATTGGCGCCAGGATCTGCAGGCCATTGGCCGGGCCCGCCCACTGGAGGCCGACCAAACGGAACGCCTGACAACATGGGCTACCCAGCCCGACGAACTGTTTGACCATGCCGGCTGGCAATGGCTGCGCTGGGCACTGCCGGCGGTATCGCTGGGGCTGATAGCGGCATTTGCCACCGGTTGGCTGCCCGAGGGACTTTTTTACAGCTGGCTGCTGGTGCTGTTTGCCATCAGTGGGGCCATCAGCAAAAAGGCGGCACCCGCCTACCAACTGCTCAACCGCATAGCACCACAAACCGACACGCTGGCAGCTATAGCCGGCCATGCCGAAAGCCAACGATGGCAAAGCAGCTGGCTGCAGCACACGCAGGCACCGCTGCTTCAGCAAGGGGGCGCCCACAAGCACCTGTCAGCCCTCAGCCGCATTTTGGCCCGGTTCGATTATCGCTACAATCCGTTGGTTTTTGTGCCGCTGAATATGGTACTGCTATGGGACCTGCAGCAAGTGTTGGCCCTGCGCCAATGGCGGCAGCAGCACGGTCCCCGCATGACCGCCTGGCTGCAGGCCATTGGTGAGCTGGAAGCCATGAGCAGCCTGGCCAACCTTCGGCACAACCAACCCAACTGGTCCATGCCCACCCTGAGCGACCAGCCAAGCACCCTGCAAGCACGCCAGCTGGGCCATCCACTACTGCCCGAAGAGCGGCGGGTGTGCAGCGATTTTAGCAGCATGGGCCTGCCGCAAATCAGCGTGATTACCGGCAGCAATATGGCAGGCAAAAGCACTTTTTTGCGCAGCGTGGGCCTGGCCATTGTAATGGCACATGCAGGTGCACCTGTGTGCGCCAGCTACCTGCTGCTGTATCCCAGCCACCTCATGAGCAGCATGCGCATTGCCGATAACCTGGAGGAAAACACTTCTACTTTTTACGCCGAGCTGAAAAAGCTACGAACCATGATTGAGGCTGTCAACCGGCGGGAGCCGCTGTTTTTATTGCTGGATGAAATACTTCGCGGCACCAATAGCCACGACCGCCAAACCGGCTCGAAAGCGCTGCTGCTGCAACTGCTGCGGCAGCAAGCTGCGGGCATCATAGCCACCCACGATCTGGCCCTGGCCGATTTGGCTGCGCAACATCCGCAGCACATGCGCAACTACCATTTTGATGTGCAGGTAGCCGGCGAAGAGCTATACTTTGACTACCAGCTGAAAGATGGCGTTTGCCAAAGCCTGAATGCTTCGCTGCTGATGAAAAAAATAGGAATCGAATTGTAGGCAGACAACCTAGCCAAGGCCCAGTTTTTCAACCGCCTGAATAGCGGCCATCTGGCTGGCGTCTTTTTTATTGTATCCGCGGCCAGCTGCTATTACTTCCCCATCCAGCTTTACCCCTACTATAAACAGGCGGCGCCCCTTTTCCTGCTTTTCTTCAAGGGTTTCAAAATCGATGGTGCGGTTTTGCTTATTGGCCCAGCCAATCAGCTTGTTCTTCACGTTGATGTCCTGCGCCTCCAGATCATCGAGCAGCAGGTGAGGCAACACAATGCGCTTGGTTACCCATCGCAGGGTTTGCTTGTAGCCTTTATCGAGATAGATGGCCCCTACCAACGCCTCCAGCGTGTTGCCGAAGATCTGGCTGTTTTTCAGGGCGCTGTCTATCTTGTTGAACTGGGTGATT
>CANHEC010000198.1 GCA_947459455.1 Chitinophagaceae bacterium | reverse complement strand
TGTGTGCAGGTTGAAGTAGTGTAAAAGCTTTATCGTTTCTAAAGCTAATTGTACTTGATCGGCTTCCATTTGAAGACTCATGCCTTTTTCGTGCTTTCTGTACACGCCCATTTTCTCCCGTATAAGAATAATGTCTCCTCCCAGTGATATCATTAGAATCAGGGCTGTGTCTCCAAATGAAGTGCGAAAATACCAGCTAGGGAATTGCAAATATTCTGCTTTAAAGACTATACTGGGTGTAGCGATAAATGTGCCCAACCTAATTACATCGCTTGTATTGTAAAGCTCCTTGGTATAAGAATAAAACTCCTTAATTTCTTTAGTGTCTTCCTGAAGCTGCATGATTTCATGAAAACAAAGCGCAAATTGCGGATTTGCTTCCAGTAAGTTTACCTGTTTCTGCAGCTTGAGTGGATCGGTCCAATAATCGTCGCCTTCGCACATAGCAATGTACCGGGCACCACTACTTAAACAGGCTTCATACACCGCCTTTGCATTGTTTACCGCTCCAATATTGGCCGGGTGAAGCAGCAGCTCAATGTGCTGTGGAAAACGAGCCTGATACATTTTACAAATGCTCGAAGTACCATCTGTGCTGGCATCATCGCCAATAAAAAGCTTGATAGCAAAATCGGCTTGCTGATTGAGTACACCTTCAATAGCCTGGGCGATATAGGCTTCGCAATTGTAGCAAATCATGTACACCGCCACCATCGGCGTAGTATTCTCATTCGCCAACGGCATACCCAAATCCTGTTTTTCCAAAGCCATTCCCGTTGTAAAGCATCACTTTACCAACACCTGTTTGCAGCACATGGCAATACTCCATCATTTGATAATCCCAGGCCAATACATCCTCGCTGAGTCCAATACCTGCTTCGTGATTCTTTTTTTCCCAGCTAATACCGTCTTCGGACTCTGCGTACCCAATTTGGTAACCCGCCCATCTTTCTGTTCTGTATCCACGCAAACGCCGGTATGAGTAGTACATTTTGTAAATCCCGTCTTCCCTGATCACCGAAGGTCGGCCAATGGCCTCTGCTGTTGCATCGTAGTCAATACATACCACGCCTGTCTTTTCCCAATGAATACCATCGGCTGACTCAGCGTATTTTACATGGTACTGCGGCTCGGGGTAGCCATCTATCATATGCCATGCGGTGGTGGAGATATACCACATCCGCCACAGGCTACCCTCTTTTAATACAAAGGGTGCCGTATTGAAGAATGGCTCTTCCAAACTTCTGTCGCTGATAGGCGCAGCAGCATACTTGCTGAACCGATACCCGCCATCGCTGCTAACAGCCAATCCTATTGAAAGCCGATAGGAGACCGTCACCTGCGGATTCCAACCAATGTAATACATGAAATGCAAGCCCTCGGATTCTATAACACAAGAGGGCATAATACCGGCATCGTCAAAAGTGCCTAAAGCGCCCAAAGGCAGTATCGGCTCTGTATGTACGTACTGAATCTGCTGCAGATTAGCTGCATCGGTATCAAGGTAAAATGGGAGTGACCTGCCTTGCTCATTGCGGGCACTGAAGTAAATCCGCAGCCCCTCTTTGGTAAGCATGCCAAAAGGAATGGCAGCATGGCTATGCATGACAGCACTCGTGCCATCCGGGCAATAAATGACTCCCTTCTTCTTCCAATGTATCATAGCAGGCTGCGACTGTCCTTTCCTTCCAGCCGGATAGCCGGATTACCGGTGTACACACTCCATGGCATGGTAGGCTTGCCCACCACAGCACCCATCCCTATCAATGAACCTTCGGCCAGGGTAATCCCATCACGGATGGTTGCATTCACGCCAATAAAGACATTGTCTTCAATGACACAGTGGCCCGATACCACCACATGCGAGGTAATCTGTACGTGATTGCCGATGCGGCTGTGGTGGCCGATATGATTGCCGCTCCACAACACAACATTGTTGCCGATCGTTACAAAAGGCTGTATGGTATTGTCTTCAAGGATAAAACAGTTATCCCCGATTGCGCCCGCATTCAATACGGTAGCACGGCTGCTGATGTAAGAAATCATCTGGTATCCCTTTTGCAAAATTTCTTCGTACACCTGCTGACGTACCGTGTTCATTTTTTTGGGCGCCATAGGCGCAAAAAAGGAAAATTGGCCCGGCGGATACAGCGCTTCCACCTCTTCAAACGCCACTACAGGCAACCCCTTGAAACTTTTTTCTTCAGGCAGATAAGCTTGGTGCACACAAAAGGCCACCACTTCGTGTGGACTGTCAGACTGCAGGTAGTAATGGGCCAGCTCTGCAAAATCCTGCAATCCGAATATGATCACTTTAGACATAACTGGTGAATTAATGGTAGAGATAAACGGTGTATTCGTACAGGCCGTAATCATTGCGTACAATAAAGTGACGACTGAGCCGGCGGGTGAGAAATTGCGCCAGGGTATCAATCGGCAAATGAAACAGATCGTCCCGCTCCCAGTCCACCTGCTTCGACATCACATTGAACGCAATGCCTTTTTTGGCCAGCGGAAAGACTTTGCCAAGCAGACCTTGCATATACGCCAGCATCTGCTCAAACGTCAGCGATCTTTTTTCTGTAAACACGCCGTTCATTACCACGTAGTCCACCGGTTGTATCGCCATTTCTTCCTGCAATACGTCGCCACAGTAAAAACGAGTACCGGGAAATTTTTGCTGGCACAGGGCTATAAACTGCGCAGATAAATCAAGACCGGCATAGGCCCAATCATCAAATCCGTGTTCCTGCATGTAGGCAAGCAAATGGCCCGCACCACAGCCAAAATCAAGCAGCGTCGGCGAGGCAAAGGCTGATGACACCGGATCAAATCTGGCTATATCCAGCATCACCCGATACCGTGTATCGGCATCTTCCTTTTTAGGCCAGTCTACCCCCAGGTGGCTATCGCCATGCCGGGCCAGGCACTGCTCATAATGCTGTACGATATCCCGATAGTCAGACAAGTTGGTATTGTGTTAGCTGCTGCTGTACCTGCGCCGGCTCGCAGTTCATCAGCACATCAATAATGGACAGCGCCGGCACAAATTCAGTAGCACCTCGCTGCGGATAAGGTGTAAGTGCGGGCTGCAAAAACAAGAGCTGAATGCCTTGGTCTCGAAAACGCTCGGCATCGTACAGACTGGCGCCGCCAGGTGGATTCACGTATACCGAGGCATTTTCCTGCCTGCAAAGGTCGAGAATACGATCCTGACCTTTCAGCGCTGCATTTGCGTATCCGCTGGTGCCGGGCACCAGTGCTACCGACAGCTGCATGTACTGGCATAGGGTATGCAGCGAATGAAAAATGTAAGCACTCAGGTTGCGAATGTCGGCGTACAGTATACTGCGCAATACAGGAAAAAAGCGTTCGAACTGCGGCGCCTTTTTATACGCCATTATCAGCGTTTTCTCTATGTTGCCCTTCCAGCCGTCTGGTGTCACCAGTTCCAGCTCTCGAATGGTTTTATTCTGGCTGGCGCCGGCCACCGGAAAGCTCAGGTACTGGGGCTGGCCTTGTATCAATATTCTGTTTCTGTTGATCCATCCGCGGTTGATCCAGGCTACATCGTCCAGCAACAGCATTTTATCGGCCGCCTGCATCAGCTGAAAATAGCCGAGGTAGGGAAACAGGTATGGCTGCATGATGGCCAGCGTCATAGGAGTGAAGAAACAAAAAGACTCAGAAAGCTCGGACAGGCACTGCGGCTTGCTACAGTGCCGCCTTGATGATAGCAGCTACCTGCTCTACCACAGCAGCATCCAACCCATTATAAAAAGGTAAGCACAGCATACGGGCAGCTACCGAATCGGCCACGGGACAGCTGGCAGTGGTGCCATAAAATGGCAGGTTGTGTAGGGCCGGATAAAAATATCGCCGCGGGAAAATATGCGCCGCCTCTAAGGCGGCTTTCGCCTGCCGCATAGCTGCCTCGGTTGGGAAAAGGGCTGGAAAGTAGGCGTAGTTCCACACCAGCCCCTCTACAGCACCCGGCCTTAGCAGCTGAAGTGGCAGGGCGGATAATGCCGCTTCATATTTTGCAAATAGTTGGCGGCGTTCTTCTATCAGCGCTGGCATATCGGGCAAAATGGCAAGTCCCATGGCAGCATGCAGTTCACTATTCTTGCCATTAATGCCAATGGAGTAGTGGTAGTCCCCCTTGTGACCAAACTGGCGGTACCCCTCGAGCAGGGCGTGCTGCTGTGGCTGCTGGCAAATGATGCATCCGCCCTCTACCGTGTGAAATATTTTGGTGGCATGGAAACTGCAGGTGCTCATGTCGCCATAGGCCAACAGGTTTTTGCCTTTCCAAATGGTGCCAAAAGCGTGGGCGCCGTCGTATATCACCGGTACGCCGTACCGCAGCCCAATGGCCGCCAACACATCGGTATCGCAAGGCATGCCATATACATGAGTAGCAAGGATGGCTCGGGTACGCGGTGTGATAGCGGCCTCTACCAGCGCAGGATTGATACAAAATGTATTTGGATCGATATCAACAAAAACGGGGTGAAACCCTTCCCACTGCACACTATGGCTGGTGGCCACATAAGAATAGGGCGTGGTAATGATATCGCCACCGGCATGGCCCAGCGATTTCAATGCCATTTGCAATACCACCGTACCATTGCTGCCATACAGTAAATGTGGCACCTGTAGCATTTGCTGCAATGACGCTTCCAGTTCCTGCACCAGCTCGCCGTTATTGGTAATCCAACCCTTTTGCCAGGCCCGGTTCAGAATAGCCAGGTAGCGATCTTGCGGAGGCAGGTATGTTTTAGAGACATTTATCACTTCGATACGATGTATAAAAGCGAATTGGAGTTTACACCCGCCTTCTTAAATGCCTCCGCTCCAAAATAATCCTCGCCCAACAATGAAATCTTGAAACCCGCAGCTTCTAACCTGCCCAAATAATCTTCCTTGTTATACATTCTTACATGGTCATCTTGACCAAATAATCGCCAGCGGGTGGGAATATCATCGCAATCTGGATCTTCCAGCGTCTTCTCTACTCCAAGGTTAATTGGCACCATCAGAATACCCTGCCCACCTCTTTTTAAAATCCTATACAACTCGGACATCGCTTTCCGATCGTCAGACACATGTTCCAGCACATGTGAGCATATAAAAAAATCAAAAGACTCATCCTCATAACAAGTCATGTTTGTCAAATCTGCATTATCGTCCACGTCGGTTCTATACAAGTCTGTGCATCTATAAATTATACTCGGGTGATGCTGCAGATAGCTTCGCAATGCCGGGCCAGGCGCTACATCCAATAAATGAATT
>CANHEC010000197.1 GCA_947459455.1 Chitinophagaceae bacterium | reverse complement strand
GCGCCCAGCCAAGGATCCATGCAATCACTTCTCCAAAAGTGACGTACGAGTACGTGTAGGCACTGCCCGATACCGGCACCCGTGATGCAAACTCGGCATAGCACAAGGCGGTGAAGCCGCAGGTGATGGCCGTGATGATGAACAGGAAGATAACGCCGGGGCCACCGTTGTAGGCAGCGGAGCCAATAGTAGAAAAAATGCCGGCACCAATCACCGCTGCCACGCCCAGCATGGTCAGGTCGCGTACGGTGAGCACTTTTTTCATGCCATGGTCGAGCGAATCTCCCGATTCACCATGTTCATTGACGATACGGTCGATGGGCTTTTTGCGAAACAGCGAAGACGACATGTGTTTGGATTGTGGGTTAAAGCAATTCGTTGTGAATAGAGATCAAACTAGTAGTCGCGTTGAACCAGAAAATGGGCCAGCTCGGTCAGCACTTCTTTGCGGCCACTTACCACGGCTACTTCGTCCAGGTGTTGCATGGCCCTGTCAAAGTATTGCTGCTTCAGCGCTACCGCCCATTCATCTACCCCACACGCTTTCATGATGGCCAGCACTTGCGGCACCTTATCGGCCGATTGGCTCGCTGCCAGTTCGGTAAGCAGGCGGCGCTGCGTTTCATCGGCCACTTCCCAGGTGTGAATAGCCAAAAAGGTCTTCTTATTTTGGCGGATATCGCCGCCCGGCTCCTTGCCAAACTTGGCCGGATCGCCAAAGGCATCGAGGTAGTCATCCTGCACCTGAAAGGCAATGCCGAGATTTTCGCCAAAGGCATAGAGATGCTGCTGATTGCCCTTGCCGGCGCCACCAATGATGGCACCCATTTGCAGCGCAGCAGCCAGCAGTACCGATGTTTTCAGCCGTATCATATTCAGGTAGGCATCCAGGCCTACCTCCGGCTGGGTTTCAAAGTCCATGTCCAGTTGCTGCCCTTCGCACACTTCGGCGGCCGTACGGTTAAACAAGGCAATCAATGGGCGGCTTACATCTTTGCTCACCATGTTCAGGTACTCGTAGGCCTTTACCAGCATCACATCGCCGGCCAAAATGGCGGTGTTGCTACCGTATTTGTGGTGCACAGTAGGCATACCGCGGCGCAGGCTGGCAGCATCCATAATATCATCGTGTATCAACGAAAAATTATGAAACAGCTCTACCGCATTAGCTACCTGCCATGCATCGGGCTTAATGTCATCAAACAGTTCGTTGCCCATGAGCACCAGCAGGGGGCGAATACGCTTGCCACCCAGCGATAGAAAGTATCGGTTGGGGTCGTACAGGCTGGCCGGCTCGGCCGGAAAATGATCGGTGGAAAAATGCGCCGCAAACTTTTTACCCAGTTCCTCAAGGCTATGCATGCAGTAAAGTATTGGTTGAAAACGGTGGCCATGCCCCCGCAGTAAGGACGCAAAATAGCTGAAAATGGCTCAACCCGCTCGGCTGGCGTCAATTTTCGGCCGGCCCGACAACCGACTTCAAAAACCACTTAAAATTGCAGGTGAAACCTCAATCCGAAAAACGCATGATAAAGCAGTGGATAGCTGTGGCAATGATGGCCATGAGCCCGGCAGCCGCACAGGCCCAATTTGGCAGTTTTGGCAGTGCCGTATACATGTCGCTCGATGGCGGCGCCACGCGTCAATTTTACAATTGCAATCCCGGCACGGGCAATCCCAACGCTATCGGTAGTGTAAATTTTCCGGCCAACCTGGGCAGTACCGCTGCCGGCGAAAAGAAGCTGATCATTTACGGAGGCGAGGTAAAGACATTCAAGGGAAGCGGCGACAATGTATGTGGCGCAAAGCTTTACTACCGAGTTTCGCCCGCCGGCAGCCCTACCGGCCCTTTCACAGCCATCGATCTGCCTTTCTTTGCCAATTGCAATGGCAGTGTTTTTGCGGATGGAGTCGGGCCCTGCAGCGCCAACGATCAGAAATGGCAACGCATCAATGCCGAAGTGGACCTTTCCAACTACAGCACCGGCAACTACACGCTTGAAATTTATTTTGAAATAGCCGGCCAACAAGGTAGCACCAGCGGCTGTTCGCAAACCCAATTTGACAGCAACGGAGGCACCAACTTCCGCACCGACTTTTCAGTAACACCGGCGCTACCAGTTAGGCTGCTTTACTTTCAGGGGCGCCGCACAGCCGCGGCCGATCAGCTGAATTGGAGCACCGCCAGCGAAGAAAACTTCAGCCATTTTTTGGTGGAGCGCAGCGAAGATGGTCATCGCTTCAGCAGCATTGGCCGGGTGAACGGTGCAGGCTCATCGCAGGTAAAGCGTTCGTACAGTTTTGCAGCGCCTGCCGCTGGCGGTGCACGCTACTACCGCCTGCAGCAGGTAGACAAAGATGGAACGGTGGCCTATTCTGCCATTGTGCTGTTACGCCAACGCGGCAGCGCTTTCAGCCTGGCTCCTAACCCAGCCAAAGATTGGCTGACGGTAAGCGGTACCAGTGGCGCAGAGCGATTGACTATTTATAATCAACTGGGCCAATCAGTGGCCAGCCATCAGGCCGCTGCACAGCAAAGCCGTGTATCCATTGCCCACCTGCCCGTCGGCCGATATTTTCTGCAAGTGCAGTCTGGCAGCGGGGTTGAGCAATACTCGTTTGTAAAAGAGTAACAGCCAGTTATCAGGCTACTACCTCTACCCCAATGACCGCTGCGACTGGTATGGGGCCAAACACGTGCGGAAACTTTTCGTTTACGTCGGCGGCACCTTCGTACTTCAGTTCCGATTCTAATCGGGCAGGGTCAATTTGCAGTTTCAGCAATCCGGTTTGCCCGGCATAAAAACGCTGCAGTACCCCGGCTACCTGGTGCGCATCGCTACAGTGTATGAAGCCTTCTGTTTCCAATGATGGTGCGGTGTACTCAGCATTGGCTTGCGCATGCTGCCATGCCTCGGCCGTGGTAATGTGATAAATGAGCGGCTGATACACCCGTGCTACCGCGCCTGCCTGCATCAGCAGATCTGCCAGCACCAGGGCGGTGACCGCTTCCAGCACAGGCGGCACCCGCAGGGCAATGCACAAATCGTGTCGCCCTTTTACTGAAAAGGTTTCCAGCTCACCGGTTTCCCAGTTCAGCGTCGTTTGATCTTTAGGCGTAGAACTGGTGGGCTTGATAGCAATGCGAAACTGCAGCGGCATACCATTGGTAATACCGCCTACAATGCCGCCTGCATGGTTGGTACGTGTAGTGCCAGCCTTGTCCAAAATAGCATCGTTGTGATCGGCGCCAAACATGCGTGCCGCCGCAAAGCCGGTGCCAAATTCGATACCCCGTACAGCCGGAATGGCAAACACCGCATGGGCCAGCAGCGATTCCGCCGAATCCCAGAAAGGCTCGCCCAAACCTGCCGGCAGACCATGTACTGCACACGATACAATACCGCCGATACTATCCTTGGCAGCAATGGCTTTTTGCAATCCCGCTTCCAGGTCAGCCTCTCCGCCAATTTCATCGATATGGGCCTCAACAGTAGCCGGGCCCAGTATCTTTTTAGCCACCACACCAGCCGCTACCAGGCACACGGTCAGCCTGCCGCTGAAATGTCCACCACCGCGGTAGTCTTCAAAGCCGCCATATTTTTCATTCGCCGTCCAGTCGGCATGGCCGGGACGAGGCACACTCCGCTGCTTTTGGTAATCGCCGCTGCGGGTGTTATTGTTTTCGAACACAATAGTGAGTGGGGCACCAGTGGTGCGGCCCTGAAAAAGACCAGTTTGGAAAATGGGATAGTCCGCTTCTTGTCTTGGCGTCGTGCCTTTTTGATTACCGCCTTTACGGCGCTCCAAATCGGGCAAAAAATCCTCGGCCGACAAAGGCAGGCCAGCCGGCACGCCATCGATAGTAATGCCTACCACCGGCCCATGCGATTCACCAAATATGCTTACTCGAAAAAGCTTTCCAAACTGATTCATAACGCTCAATACTGACTAATGATTGGTTGATGCAGCAGCAGCTGCGCTTTTCAATTCTACCTGCACACCCAGCGCCTGCAGGTGCTGCCAAAAATCGGGGTACGATTTGTTGACGGCTTCGGCATTTCGGATTTGAATACTGAAATCGGCATTGATGGCTGCTACCGCGGCGGCCATGGCTATGCGATGATCGTGATGCGAGTTCAGGGTAAAATTTGCCACCCTGATCTTGCCGTCGCTGTGCACTTCCATCACATCGTCTTTCAGGTAAATGGCGATGCCCAACTTTGCAAACTCTTCCTGCAGCGTAGCGCCCCTATCGCTTTCCTTGTGCTTCAATCGGCGCAGGCCTTTGATGCGGGTAATACCCTGGCAATTGGCTGCCAGCGCTACCAGCGGCGGAAATAAATCCGGACAATCGGTGGCATCAAATTCGAAAGCTTCCAGTTTATCCTTTTTCACCTCCACAACGTCGGCCAACACGGTCACCTGTGCGCCTGCATCCAGTAAGGCATCAATAATTTTCTTATCGGCCTGCCGCGAATGATTGAATATACCCTGCACCCGCACCTGGCCACCCACCGCGCCGGCTACCAGTAAAAAGGCTGCACCACTCCAATCGCCTTCCACCACAAAGCGGTCGACAGCTGGTTGATCGGACGCCGATTCTTTTAAAAATCGAAAACGCTGATAGCCTTCGTTTACCGGCATCTTCAGGCCAAAAGCCTGCATCACCTGCAGGGTCAAATCGATGTAGGGCTTGCTTTTCAGGTCGATGACCTCAATGCACACATCAGTGGCATTGGCAGCAGCATAGGCCATCAGCAAACCGGTGAGAAACTGCGAACTCAACGAACCATCTACCGTAATATCAGCAGGCTGCAGCGGGCCCGACACCGTCATGGGCACTAATCCCTGATTGGTAGTAGTAGCAACATTCAGTTGTGGCAATACCTCTTCAAAAAAATGCATGGGGCGCACCAGCAAGCTACCCTCGCCATTGATATGTACCGGCACTTGCGCCAGGGCAGCCAGCGGAGTAAACATGCGAATGCTGAGTCCGCTTTCACCACAATGGATGGCACCGGCTTCGCTGGCATGGTCAAAAGGTCGCTGCACACCCGCAATGCGCAGGTTGCCATCGTGTAGCTGCTCTATACGGGCACCCATGGATGCAATAATGCTGAGCGCCGCCTTATCGTCGTTAGAGTTGCCGGGATTGACAATAATGGTATCGCCCTGCTTTAGCAGTGCTGCAGCACAAGCCCGCTGCATAGCGCTTTTGCTGGCGTTGGCTGTTAGTCCGCCATTTACCTTCCCGGGATGAACCGTTGCTATCATGCTTTTGTGTCGAGTGAAAAGAGAATGTTT
>CANHEC010000196.1 GCA_947459455.1 Chitinophagaceae bacterium | reverse complement strand
TCCGGAGGGTGGCGTCATCAGGCGGGAAGCAGATGGGAAAACACCAAATGGTGTTTTGGAAGAACTGGCGGCTATACCGGCCATGATGAAAGCCATTAGTCCTTCCACACCCGAAAATGCCATCTACTTTTTAGAGAAAGGACAAGAAATGGCGGCTAGTTTCGGGCACACCTCGGTGCAGGAAGGCAGAGCCCTGCAACCCCAACACAATGCCATTGTCAGCTTTGCTGAAGCTGGCAAATTGAAACTGGATGTAGCCTCCTACATCGACTATACCGCACCCGAACTGTTTCGCACAAAATGGTATAGCAAAACCTACCAAAATCATTACCGCATTGCCGGCATCAAGCTCACGCTCGACGGATCGCCGCAGGGCCGTACTGCCTGGCGTCACGCTCCGTTTCTAGTGCCGCCCGATGGGCAAAGTAAAACTTACAAGGGCTACCCGGCCATTCCAAGTGATGAAACGGTGAAAGCTGTAATAGGACAGGCATACGGTAACAACTGGCAGATACTCATTCATGCCAATGGCGATGCAGCCATTGATCAAATGCTTCAAGGTATCAGGTATGCTACAGAAAAATATGGTGGCGGCGACCGGCGCAGTGTACTGATTCATGGCCAGTTTATAAGAGAGGATCAACTGGATAGTTTAAAAAAATATGATGTCGTAGCTCCTCTTTTTCCGATGCACACATTTTACTGGGGCGATTGGTACAAGAAAATCATCGGGCCCGACAAAGCGCAGCAGATCAGTCCTATCAATACCGCATTGAAAAAGGGTCTGCATGTAACCAGCCATACCGATGCGCCGGTGGCCTTTCCTAACATGATGATGATTCTTTGGACCACTGTAAACCGAATAAGTCGTGCCGGTACAGTGATGGGGCCCAACGAACGACTGACCGCTTACCAGGCACTCCAATGCATTACATCCTGGGGCGCCTGGCAGCACGGCGAAGAAGCGCAAAAAGGCACTCTGACGGCCGGCAAACTGGCCGACATGGTCATTCTCGACCAAAATCCGCTGAAGATTGACCCCATGAAACTCAAGGATATCAAAGTGATGGAAACAATCAAAGCGGGCAAATCAATTTACAAAAAGCCATAAACCATTCGCATGAATTCGTTGACCAACAAGATCACTTCTTTGTTACTGGCATTTGCATGTCCCATTGGCCTGCTGGCGCAAACCCTACAGGACATGGGGAGCGCCATTCAAAGCGCTCCGCAGGTTACTATTTTCACGGCAAAGGAAATCATCACACTGGATCCATCAAAGCCAAAGGCAGAGGCTGTGGCTGTGGTAAACGGACGAATACTGGCGGTAGGCACCCGCGAAGAAGTAGGCAAAGTAGTGGGTAACCAACCCGCCCGTTTGGACAAAACTTTTCACGATAAGGTGATTGTGCCCGGCTTTATTGCCCAGCACGATCACCCCGTGCTGGCCGCCCTCACCATGGCTTCGGAAGTATTGTCGATTGAAGACTGGGCCCTGCCCGGCGGAACCACTAAGGCTGTTAAGGACAAAAACGATTTCATGGCCCGCCTGGCCGCTGCCGAAAAGCGCATGGATGACAAAGAAGAAGCCCTGGTTACCTCGGGTTATCATCCCAGCTTTTATGGAAATCTTACCCGTTCCGATCTCGACAAAATAAGTGCTACCCGGCCGATCATAGCCTGGCTGCGCAGCTGCCACGAAGTGGTATTGAACAGTGCAGCCATTAAGCAATATGGGGTTACCGAAGCGTTCATCAAAACCTGGGGCGAAACACCGCAAAAGCAGTCCAACTTTACTGAAGGCCGCTTTTGGGAGCAAGGTATGTTTGCCGTAGCGCCGAAAATTGCAACGGTTTTAGCCACACCCGAGAAGCTGCAAACTGGACTGGGTATTACAAAAGCATACATGCACAGCAAAGGCATCACCTATGGCAATGAACCAGGAGGTATTTTGGTAAAGCCTTTACAAGACGCGGTAAACAGTGTGATGTCGGCGCCGGATATGCCCTTCCGCTGGTCGTTTATGGCCGATGGCAAAACCCTTTGCGATAAATACAAGGACGATGCGCTAGTAATAGATGAGGCACGAAAGCTGGAAAGCTGGTACAACGGCTTTACCTCGCTAGCCAAAAACCAGGTACAGCTATTTAGCGATGGCGCCATCTACTCGCAACTGATGCAGGTGCGGGATCCGTATCTGGACAAACACCATGGCGAATGGATGACCGACCTGGATGTATTTGAACGGGCATTTCGTGTTTTTTGGGATGCCGGCTTTCAATTACACATTCATGTAAACGGCGATGCCGGGCTCGACCGCGTACTGAATACGCTGGAGAAAAATTTGCGCCGCAACCCACGCTACGATCACCGCACGGTAATTGTGCACTTTGCCGTAAGTGCCAAAGACCAGGTAGACCGCCTGGCCAAACTGGGCTGCGTGGTAAGCGGCAATCCCTACTACACCGTAGCGCTGGCCGATAACTACAGCAAAAATGGCCTGGGCCCCGAACGTGCCGACAATATGGTGCGCATGGGCGATGTGGAGCGGGCAGGCGTATCCTTTTCCTATCACAGCGATATGCCCATGGCGCCCGCTGATCCGCTCTACCTGATGTGGTGCGGCGTCAACCGCATTACTACTTCGGGACGTGTGGCAGCGGCCGATCAAAAAGTAAGCCGTAAAGGCGCACTGGAGGCTGTAACGATCAATGCAGCCTATTCGCTGAAAGTAGAAAATGATATGGGCTCCATTGTGCCAGGCAAGCTGGCCAATTTTACCATCCTTGCCGATAATCCCATTACCTGCGATCCTGTGAAGATCAAAGACATTTCCGTATGGGGTACTGTAATGGAAGGGCGTAAACTGCCGGCAGGTGCAATAGCCACCAAAGACAATGCTGGTATTTCCGGTCCCGCCGATGTGGGCAATATGTCGGCAGCGGCTATAGCCCATGTGATGAAGATTCTATCAGCACATAGTCATGAATAGAGATTACCTTATTCACATCGAAACATGAGCGGATCCACCAGCTTGAGCTAGATTAGAAAAGATCAAAACAAACAATTATGATCCGGAGCATTTGTATGATGCTGTGCACAATTGTAGGTATCCATATGGCGTGCCTCGCCCAACATGCCGAAACAGATGCTCATTCTCGCAGCAGTTTAACAGCCCACAGCTTGCAAGGTAGCCACCGGCTCACGCTGGGGCTGGGGCACACCCATCTGTCGCAAGGGCGTATAGCCGGCAGAACCGAGTGGCTCCCGATTGCCTCGTGGACCCTCAAGTACGACTATTGGCTGACCAACCAGTGGGGGCTGGGCTTACAAAACGATTGGATTCTTGAAACATTTGTAGTAACGCACGATGGTAATAAAGAACTGGAGCGGAAAAAACCTTGGGCCATGGTACCGACCGTGCTTTATAAAATCAATCCTCGCTGGACCGCTATTGGTGGCGTGGGCGCTGAATTTTCAAAAGGTCATACCCTGGCCATGACGAGGCTGGGTATTGAATGCGGATGGCACCTGCCTCAGCAGTGGGAAGTAGGCATTGCGGCTGTGTGGGATGGCAAGTGGGGCTACTACAATAGTTGGGGGCTGGCATTCACATTCAGCAAGCTTTGGCCAAAGCATCATTAGGCTTAAAAAATATTTTGCAGATAAATAAAATGCGGCCATCTATCCTGATGGCCGCATTTTGATGAAACGCTATTCGTTCTGTCGCTTATTGCATGGTCATTCCCAAATTGTACATGGTGAATGACCAAACATCTGTCGCTTCTTCTATTTGCTTACTGGTAGGCTTGCCAGCTCCATGGCCGGCTTTGCTTTCAATGCGTATCAGCACGGGGTTGGCGCCTTTGTGTGCCTCTTGCAGCCTGGCCGCAAACTTGAAGCTGTGTGCCGGCACTACCCTATCGTCATGATCGGCTGTGGTGATGAGCGTAGCAGGATAGCTGGTACCATCTTTCAGGTTGTGCAGCGGCGAATATTTGTACAAGTAGGCAAACTGATCGGCATTGTCCGCACTGCCGTACTCCACGGCCCATGCCCAGCCAATAGTAAACTTGTGATAGCGCAGCATATCCAGCACACCTACCGCTGGTAGTGCTACCTTGAACAAATCGGGGCGCTGTGCCATGCAGGCACCTACCAGCAGGCCTCCATTGCTGCCCCCACGAATGGCAATCTTACCTGCACTGGTGTATCCCTCTTTTATCAGGTGCTCGGCAGCGCCAATAAAATCATCAAACACGTTCTGCTTTTTCTCGAGCATGCCGCCTTTATGCCATGCTTCGCCATACTCGCTGCCACCGCGCAGGTTTACAGTTACGTAGATGCCACCCTGCTCCATAAAGAACAGATTGCTAACGCTGAAGCCCGGCGTCATCGGAATATTGAAACCACCGTAGCCGTATAGCAACACGGGATTTTTACCATTCAGTTGCAGGCCTTTTTTGTAGCTCAAAAACATGGGCACTTTGGTACCAGCCTTGCTGGCAAAAAATACCTGTTTGGTCTCATAATCATCCTGGTTGAATTTCACCTCTGTCTTCCGAAACACGGTGCTCTCGCCCGACTTGATATTGTAGCGATAGATAGTAGAAGGGCTGGTAAATGAGGTGAAGGAATAGAAGAATTCGTTATCGGCCTTTTCGCCGCCAAAACCGCCAGCGGTGCCGATGCCCGGCAGTTTTATTTCACGCACCAGACTGCCATCATAGTTATGCTGGTACACTTTGGTGCTGGCATCTTTCAGGTACGAGGCAAACAGTTGTCCTCCCGCTGTCCCTACGCCATCCAGCACTTCTGGCTTTTCGGCAATAATGGTCTTCCAGTTTTCGGGCTGCGGATTTTTAGGATCGATCAACACCACTTTATAGTTGGGTGCCTGATGATTGGTTTTCACCAGCAGTTTATCACCTACATTGTCTATCACCGATGGCTCGGTATCAAATCCTTTTATCAGTAGTTTGAACGCTTTCTGCGAGGGGTCATGTAAGTCTTTGTACAAAATTTCGCCACCGCTGGTGCCTTCGCTGATACCGATGAACAGGAAGCGATCATCTTCGGTCAGTTCAGCTCCGCAATTGCGCAGCGGGTGTTCTTTGTCTTCGTACACCAGCACGTCCTGGCTTTGCGGCGTGCCTACCTGATGGTACCACACCTGGTGGTATTCATTCTTTCCTTTCAGCAGGTCCTGGCTTTTCGGTTCGGGGTAGCGGCTGTAATAAAAGCCCTCATCACCTTTCCACGCCATGCCGCTAAACTTGATCCATTTCAGGTGATCGTTCAGCTTCTTGCCAGTGGCAGCATCCATGATGTACGCT
>CANHEC010000195.1 GCA_947459455.1 Chitinophagaceae bacterium | reverse complement strand
TCCGATTACAGGTGCCACGCCGTTTACTGTTGACCAGCAGTGGGCTGCATTGGACCAGTTTATCACCAACAACCGCTACCTGGACCGTTGTCGTGGTCAATACGCCGAGCGAAACGGCGCTGTTTTTCCTTGGCGTCACCAGCTCGACCTGAACATCCAGCAAGACTTTTTCAAAAACATTGGTAAGAATCGCAATACCCTGCGCCTCACCATCGACATCTTGAACTTTACCAACATGCTGAACCGTGATTGGGGTCTTCGCGATAACCGAATTCTCAATAACATGCCGTTGACTTTTGCTGGCGCCAATGCTGCAGGTCAGCCAACCTATCGGATGCAAGTTGTAAATGGTCAGCTGCCTACCACACCTTTCATCAAGAACCGTTCGGTGGCAAGCACCTGGGCTATGCAGATTGGTGTTCGCTACATCTTCAACTAAGGCAGCTCGCTGCTTTGCATAAAAAAAGACCCGCTGATACAGCGGGTCTTTTTTTGTTTACTGTCATCAGTACCGAATATATCGACTGCTGTCTTCGCGGCTCAGCAGGTGCCGATAGCGACTGTCAGCCAACAGATCGTTCAGCATACGCCGGCGGCCATTCAGCCTTACTTCATTCAGCACGAAGCGAATGCCGTGGCTATAGTCTACATACCAATTGACGTGTCCCTCATATACTGGCTGTATCGGTCGACCATTGGGCATGTGCCAGCCGTAAATAGCTACCCGGCGGGGGCGCTGCAATAGTTTGGAAGTGGTCACCACATCTTTTTTGATACCGGCTATCAGGCCCGGCTGCTCACTCCGCTGTCCTTCGATCATCAGGTGATGTGCATACATGGCAGCCCCGCTATCGCGGTGGGCGTACATCGGCAGCGGCGCCAATCTCAGTTTTGCCTGGCTCCAAATGCTGTCAACGATCAAACTGGTGGGAAACACTGCGCCCACATTGTCCATCATTTGCTGCGCAGCCATGGGTGTGATGGGCACCCGTGCCCAATCGGCATCGTGGCCCAGCACCAGATAATCGGGCGACACCCGCAATCGGATGATCACCGCCTGACCACTACTATCCCGCCCGATAATCTTTACAGCTTGAAAACGGCGCCAGAAATGAGGCACCTGCCCGCGGCTAAACCAATCAAGGGCCATGGAATCTCGCTGCTGCCAGTGCATGGCACTCGCCTTTGCGTAAAAGCTGCTACCCGACCAGGAATAATCGTCGGAGGCGGTGGGTAACTGTAGGCGGTACGACGAACTGCAGGCAGCGCCCAGCAGGGCCATCAGCATCCCGGCGGCCCTGGCTTTCATGCTATTTTACAATGCGGCGTAGCTCTCTGTCGGCATCCCGCTGCTTAATGGTTTCCCGCTTATCGTGCAGCTTCTTGCCCTTCCCCAGCCCTATTTCTATTTTGGCATAGCCCGATTCGGCAAAGAAGATTTTCAGCGGCACAATGGTGTAGCCCTTTTCCTTCATTTTTCCTTCCAGCTTGCGCAGCTCTTTTTTGGTGAGTAGCAGTTTTCGCTCTTGCGTGGGCAAATGATTGTAAATGGTACCCAGCTTGTACTCGCTGATGTGCAGGCTCTTAATGAAAAGCTCGCCTTTGTGAAAAAAGCAATAGGCATCATTGAAACTGGCTTTTCCGGCCCGCAGCGATTTTACCTCGGTGCCCGAAAGCACCAACCCGGCCACAAAGCTCTGCTCAATGAAATACTCGTGATATGCCTGCTTGTTGTTAATGATCATGTATGCACCTCTCTCGACGCCTTAGTGCTGAAACAAGTCGAGCAGTTGCGTCAGTTTGGCTTTCAGATCTTTGCGATCGACAATGAAATCCAGGAATCCCTTGTCCATCACAAACTCTGAAGTTTGAAAGCCTTTCGGCAGATCTTTTTTAATTGTTTCCTTGATGACCCGCGGGCCGGCAAATCCGATCAGCGCTTTTGGTTCGGCAATGATCACATCGCCCACCATGCTGAAGGATGCAGTGGTACCACCAAAAGTGGGGTCGGTACAGAGGCTGATGTAAGGAATTTTGGCATCGGCCAACAGCGCCAGTCGGCCCAGCGTTTTGGGCAGCTGCATCAGGCTAAAAGCGCTTTCCATCATACGGGCACCACCGCTTTTGCTCACAATCATCAGCGGAATGCGATGCTCCAGAGAGTAATCGGCGGCCCGGCAAATTTTTTCACCCATTACGCTTCCGAGGCTACCGCCGATGAACTCAAAGTCCATGCAGGCAATCACCAGATCGAAGCCTCCTACTTTGCCCACGGCCACGCTCATGCTGTCCTTCAGGCCGGTCTTCGAAATCGTTTCCTCCAGCCGCTTGCCATAAGGCTTCAAATCAGTGAAGCCGAGAAAATCCTTGCTCAGGATATTATCGAACAGCCGGGTGTACTGCTGGTCGTCGTACAGGAAATTGAAGTATTCTTCGCTGCCAATACGATGGTGGTAGTTGCAGCTGGGGCACACAAACAAATTATCCTTCAGCTCCTGTACAGTGCCGGTATGCTTACAGCTGGGGCACATTACCCATAAGCCGTCGGGGGTCTCTTTCTTTTCGGATGTAGAAGTAGTGATGCCCTTGTTTTTGCGCTTGAACCAGGATACCCGCTGGGCCTCATCGGCCGCAGGCGCCAGGTCATCTCCCGACAACCGCCGTTCAAACTCTTCCAGGTGCTTTTCTTCTCTGTTGCTCATAATCGAAAATTGAAGCGGGTAAAAGTAAACAACCTGCACCAAACGGCGCCAGCCAGCAGCTACCCTGTCCGCAGGCTGCTAAAATAGGCAGCGGCCTCCTTCATCCGGCTGCCATACCAGCTAAACATTTCCCCGTCTACCAGCCGTACCCGTGCCTGTGGCAATAAGTGCTGCAATTCCTGCAAATGCTTTTCCCGAAACGGGTAGGGCTCGCTGCTCAGCAGCACCCAGTCGGGCTGCCAGGCCTGCATTTGCGCCACTGTCACTTCCGGGTAGCGGGTGCTGTGGCCAGCCACATTGCTGAAACCAGCCAGGCTCAGCATATGGTGGATATAGGTGTCGGACCCGATGGTCATGTACGGCTTTCGCCAAATAAGGTACAGGGCCCTGCCCACCGGTGCCAGCGGAAAACCGAGGAAACTGTTGGCAATGGCAGTATTCAACTCATCAGCTTGCCGGTGCCGGCCTGTAGCATGGCCTATCTCAGCATTCACGGCCAGGGCATCGCCAAAATTTTGAACATCGGTCAGCAGTACCGGCACTGCCGCGGCCAGGGCTTCCACCTGCTCCCGGACGTTTTCCTCCTTGCTGGCAATGACTAAGTCTGGTGCCAATGCCAGCACCCGCTGTACATCTACCTGTTTGGTACCCCCTACCCGTGGCTTAGTCTGGTGCCAATGCGCCGGGTGTACACAAAACTTGGTGATGCTCACTACTTCCTCTTCCAGTCCCAGATCGTACAGCCACTCCGTAAGCGAGGGCACCAGCGACACGATGCGCCGGGCAGGCCCATTCATCGGACGACCGAGGTATCGGAAAGCCGCACTCATTCAAACAGTTCGGTTTGTGTGCTGGGGGGCGCAGGTCGGTCCCATTGCATTTCAACCGCTTTTTTATCTACCAGTTTGTTGCCCACCGCTTTCCAGCCCATCACATCTACGAGGGTGCTTACTTTCAGCTTTTGCGTTTCGGCATTCGAGCCTCGACCAATCTTCAGCTGCAGCACCGGCTCTTCATCGGTGGTCACTGCTTCCAGGTAGTTGCCCTCGCCTTCTTTTATAAACTTGAAGTTGGTTTTGAGGGTGCTGGTTTCAATCACAAATCGTTTGATATTGAACTGCAGCTTATCGGCATCGTAGTACACAGCTGTGATAACCGCTTCGGGATTGAAGCGTTCAATCAGCAATACCTTTTCGGGTTCAAAACGCTGCGTCAGTTCCTGGTCGGTCACTTCATAGCTGCCGTCGGTGTACACCAGCAGTATTTTATCGTCGCCCTCAAACATGCCGAGGTAGGTACCTTTCTCATCCACATTCAAGCGACCAAACTGATCATCGTACCACAGTCGGCGCCCCTCCAGCGTAGAGCGGCCGGCTTCTTTAAACTTCACCGACTTGATGGGATACTTCGTCACCTGATTGCCCAGGCTGCTGCGTCCTTTGATAGCCAATTCTTCAAAGTAAAAGTCGAACTCTTTGATGCGGGCACTGCAGTTGGGGCTCAGCACCACCTTCACCACTTCAGCCTCGCCGTTGGGGTTCACGGTCAGGTAGTGCACCTTGCTGCGGTCGCTGCCTTTGGTCAGGTCGTACTCTTTATCGCGGGTGATGCCGCCCACCTGAAAACGCTTGGCGAAGCTGACGGTACTGGCACCATCTACATACACCATGTTATACGTAGTGCGGTCATCATTTTTATTGAACACCGCTACGTGAATGATGTCTTTGCCGATAAAAACCTTATCGCTTACCCGTACCACCTTCATGATGCCACGACGGGTAATACAAATGATATCATCCAGATCGGAACATTCGGTCACAAACTCATCTTTCTTGAGGCTGGTACCCAAAAAGCCCTCGCTACGATTGACGTAAAGCTTGGTATTGGCCACTGCCACCTGGCGGGCCTGGATCGTATCAAACAGTTTGATCTCTGTTTTCCGCTCCTTGCCTTTACCGTATTTGGCCACCAAATTCTCGTAGTACTTCACGGTATAGTCCGTCAGGTGTGCCAAGTCAAACTCTACCTGCGCTATATCGGCTTCTATGCCTTTGATCTGCGCATCCAGTTCATCTATATCCAGCTTGTAAATACGGCGCACCGGCTTCTCGGTCAGCTTCACAATGTCTTCGCGGCTAATGTCTCGCTTCAGCCGGGGCTTAAACGGTGCAAAAGCCTTGTCAATCGCCGCCAGTACCTTGTCCCAGGTTTCGTGCTTCTTCTCCAGTTCCTTGTAAATCTTCTCTTCAAAAAAGATTTTCTCCAAAGAAGTATAATGCCATTTCTCGTTCAGCTCGGCCAGCTTTATTTCCAGCTCTTTGCCCAGTAGGCTCCGCGTATGGTTAGCACTATACTCCAGCAGTTCACTCACGGTTACAAACCGCGGCTTTTGCTCAATGATGACGCAAGCATTCGGCGAAATAGACACCTCACAGTCAGTGAAGGCGTATAGCGCATCAATGGCGATATCGGTGGAAGTACCGGGCTGCAGTTCTACCAGGATACGCACCTCCGCCGCCGTCACGTCAGTCACTTTCTTTACCTGAATCTTCTTGGCCTCGGTAGCCTTGGTAATACTGTCTATCAGGCTGCTTACGGTCACGCCATAAGGCACATCTTTTATCACCAGGGTCTTCTTATCCTGCTCTTC
>CANHEC010000194.1 GCA_947459455.1 Chitinophagaceae bacterium | reverse complement strand
TATCTACCAATCCATTGTCAAACCAGTTGTCCATCCAGGCCCGCTCTTCGGGCAAAAAGCCAGACGATTTCTTGTTGCCCTTCGGGTCATGAATATCGATTTCGCGGTGCGCAATATTGTAGTCGCCGGTGATCACGAGTTGCTTGCGTTTTTTGCGCAGCTCCCCAATGTGTTGAAAAAAATCATCGAGCCAAACATATTTGTACGCCTGCCGTTCGTCGCCACTGGTACCGCTGGGGAAATACGCATTCACCACGCTGAGCTTTCCAAAATCGGCCCTGATGACTCGCCCTTCCGCATCGCTTTGTGTCACGCCCTGCCCCACAATCACAGCATCGGCTGGCTGCTTGCTCACAATGCCTACACCACTGTAGCCCTTCTTTTCGGCGCTGAACCAATAGCAGTGGTAGCCGAGGGCCGCAATCGCCGCTTCGTCTATATCGGCTACATGTGCTTTGGTTTCCTGGATGCAAATGATATCGGCCGGATCGCTGCGCAGCCAATCGAGCCAGCCTTTGTTGATGGCCGATCGGATACCGTTGAGATTGTAGGAAACAATACGCATACTAACTGTCTTGGGGGGACTAAGAAGGACGCCAAAACTAAGGGAAGCAGCGTGCTCACAATCCGGCTTCCAGCCGTTGTTTTTTCGACAGTGATTTTACAACGAGGTCGTAGCTGTCGCGGGTCCACTGTAGCAGCAGCTGGCGGCCTATGCTGCCGTCCATCACGATGGTGTTCCAATGCTGCTTATTCATGTGGTAGCCTGGCTGCACGGCAGCATACCGTTCACGCAGGTCCAATGCCTGTTCGGGGTCACACTTCAGGTTGATGCTGGCAAACAGGTCTACATCGGTCAGCGCAAACATTTTGCCGGCTACCTTAAACACCAGCGTACTGCTATCGAATGGAAAGCCTTCGGTAACAGCTGGCAGCGAGAGGCAATATTGACGGAAGCTTTCAAGATCCATAGTACAAGTTGAACGGGAAAGGGCAGGTAAGATATTGCAAAATTGGGGCCGGCTACAGGCAGGCAGTGCCATTCTGGTACTATCTTTCATCAGTGGAAATCATGTTTGACGACACCTACTTTATGCAGCGGGCTTTGCAAGAGGCCCAGCTGGCATTTGACAAAGACGAGATACCGGTAGGAGCGGTGGTGGTGCAGCACAACAAAATAATTGGCCGGGGCCACAACCTGACCGAAACGCTGCACGATGTAACTGCCCATGCCGAAATGATAGCCCTGACGGCAGCCTTCAACCACATGGGCGCCAAGTACCTGCCCGATGCCACCTTGTACGTAACGCTGGAGCCCTGCCACATGTGTGCCGGCGCCTTGTATTGGAGCAAAATAGGCCGCATCGTAGTAGGCGCTGCCGATGAAAAGCATGGGTACCGGCGGTTTTACGGCAGCCAGTCGCCTTTTCATCCTAAAACAACATTGACCACGGGCGTGCTGGCCGAAGAGGGGGCCCGCCTCATGAAACAATTTTTTCAGCGCAAACGCAGCCCGCTCTGACCGCGGCGGGTAGTTTTATTCTTTTGCCTATGCTGGTACGTTTTTGTTGCTTACTGCTGCTGATGCAGACCCTGCCTGGCTGGCTACCGGCCCAGCAAGGGCGTTTTCAGGTAGCACTGTCAAACAATAAGTTGAAGCCCGGTGATACGCTGGATATCATTGCCGACTATGAAGTAGGCGACCGGCAGCTACCACCTGCCACGTTTGTTGTGACCATTATTGGTCCGCAGCAGCAAAGCTGGCGGCTGCGCTGGCCGCTGGAAAAAGGACATGCCGAAGCCAGCGTAGTGTGGCCGGCTGACCTGCCCGAGGGGGCGTACAACCTGCTATTTGCCGTGCAGCCTCGCTTTTTTAAGCTATTTGGCAAGCTGATTTATCCCACCAAACCAGCGAATATTTTGGCCTTGTTTGGCGAAGGGGAGGACATGCAGGCCATTCCGGTCAAGCCGGATAAGCAGGGCCAGTTTACCATCGACAAAGTATACCTCGAAAAAAGCCTGCCCCTCACATTTGCCAGCGATAGCGAACGGGAGCCAGGCCCTGCCCTGGTGCAGCTGGATGCCTGGCTCGATTCATCGTTTAGCCCGGCGGCTACGGGTGCCAGCCAGGTGTTGTTTGCCAGTCAGCATGCGCCCGATGCTACGCCGCAACGGCTTTCAAAAAAGGTAGTATTGGCCGATGCTGATGACGTGTTTAGCCCCTACTACCAGCTGCGGCGGCGCTGGCGCCAACTGCGTGATAGTGCCGGCCTCAGCGGGCTGGCCCTGTACGATAGCCTGTTTGTGCCCGACTCGCTGCGGCGGAAGCCGCTGGCCGTGATGAATGGACTGGCTGATACGCTGGGTACCTACAGTGCGGTATACGAATGGCTGGCTGGCCAGCTCAAGGATATGACCATTGGTACACTGGACGATATGCTGTACGAACAAGGCATCAGGCGCTACCGGGCCTGGGCCAATACACTGGGTGGCGAACGCATGGTGCGCATGGGTGAGCAATTGTACCGAGTTTTTTACTGGGGCCGCTACGGCAGTGTAGAAACCCTGCTACTACCGCCAACCGCATACGCGGCGGTGTACATACAGGCACCTGCAGGCCCGGGTAGCTTTGGCCAGATCAGTCTATTCGATCGCCGCTACCCGTTTGAGGAACCGTTCCCGGCCCGCAATGCCTTTTTGGTCAACGGCTACTCGCCGGCCATTGCTGTGCTGGCAGGCCAATAGCAACATTTGAAAGGCTTCTCGGAGAGGGAAAGAGATTCGAAATTGGCTGGCTTTTATCTGTGGTAATCTGTGCCATCTGTGGGAGATGTTTTCTCGCAGAGGCGCAGAGGAAAAGAGATTTGAAATTGGCCGGTTGCATCTGTGGTAATCTGTTCAATCTGTGGCATTGTGTTTCGCACAACTTGTCCCGCAGCAGGCGGGAGAGATCACAGAGCACACGGAGGGATTCGCTGATTTCCGAAGAAGGATGACTGGTTTGACCTTTCACATTTGACCTTTCACGTTGCTTCAGCCTTCCGCTCTCGGCCTCGGCCTTCCGCTTTGAGCCTTTAGCCTTCCGCTTTGAGCCTTCCGCTTTCGGCCTTGCCCTTGTCCTTCCGCTCTCGGCCTTGGCCTTCCGCTTTGAGCCTTTCGCTTTCGGCCTTGACCTTCTCCTTTCCGCACCCCTTTCATCATTCATCATTCACAATTCATCATTCCCCCGCCTCGTTGTCATTTCCTTAATTCGAATCCGCGGCCAACTTTCGATGTGTAATTTTGTTGCTCATCACAGAACATTTTATCAAACAATCAAAAGCCATTCGATATGCCTTTTACACTCGATCCGCTGCCCTACGCCAGCAATGCCCTGGAACCTTATTTTGACCAGGCCACCATGGAAATACACCATGGCAAGCACCACAACACGTATGTGACCAACCTGAACAATGCCATTGCCGGTACGCCCAACGAAGGCAAAACCCTGGAAGAACTGGTAGCCATTGCCGGTGCCATGGGTGGCCCCATTCGCAACAATGGCGGCGGCCACTGGAACCATACCTTTTTCTGGGCGCAGCTGGCGCTGAACAATGGTGCTGCCCCCAGCGGTGCGCTGGCAGCTGCCATTGAAGCCGACCTCGGCGGCTACGATAAGCTGAAAGAAGAATTCAAGAAAGCTGCCCTTGGCCGCTTCGGCAGTGGCTGGGCATGGCTGATTGTAAAAGACGGAAAGCTGGCCATTAGCAGCACGCCCAACCAGGACAACCCGCTGATGGATGTAGCCGAAGTAAAGGGTACCCCCATCCTGGGCCTCGATGTATGGGAGCATGCCTACTACCTGAAGTACCAAAACCGCCGCCCCGATTTTGTAGACGCATTTTGGAGCGTGGTAAACTGGGACGTGGTGGCCAGCCGCTACAGCGCTGCTATTGGCTAATACCAGGGCACTAAAAATACTGATACCATCTACAAGAGCCGGGCCTGCCCGGCTCTTGCCGTATATTGCTCCTCCTGTCCAAGCTTCTCGTTCCGGCCATGACCAATTTCATTCCCATTTTTCCGCTCGGCATCGTAGTGTACCCGGGCGAAACGCTGAACCTGCACATTTTTGAACCCCGCTACCGCCAGCTCATCAGCGAGTGCCTGGCCACCGGCAAGCCCTTTGGCATACCTACCGTGCTGGATGGCCGGCTGGGCGAGTATGGTACCCTGGTGCGGGTAGCCGCCCTGCGCCAGCAGTACGAGGACGGCAAAATGGACATCAGCACCGAAGGGCTGGCCGTATTCAGAATACTGGAAGTGATACGCGACGTGCCCGACAAACTATACGACGGGGCCATTGTGAGCTATCCGCCCAATGAGCAGCGGCCACTGCCCGATCGCATAGGCCCGGTAGCCGCGGCCCTGCGTGAGCTGCACCGCCTGCTGCAGGTAAACAAACCATTTCCGGCGGCCGACGCCGAGCTGCTGAGCTACCAATTGGCACACCTGGCCGGCATGAACCTGGAAGAAGAGTACGAAGTGCTGCAGCTGCTGCAAGAAGACCAGCGCATAGAACGCCTGAAGCGCCACCTGCAAAAAGTAGTGCCCGTGGTAAAAGAAATGGAGGCGCTGAAGGAAAAGATCAAACTGAACGGCCACTTCCGCGAACTGAAGAGCCTGGGGTTTGAATGAAGTGCAGCGGTAGCTGCAACGTCGCCCTTATAGCAATGATCGAAGGATGACCTCAAATTCTTTGGCGTTGCCAATTTTCGGTTTGGCCTTTCGCCCTCCCTTTACGGTGTACGGAATACCGCCTTCTACCTGCTGTATCACCCCGTGTTTATCCAGAAAAATGTTTACCGGGTAGCCTTGCATTTGCAGCGCCGCTGTCAGTGCTTTGGCATCGGCTATTTGTACAAAGTCGAAAGCGTGGGTTTGCAGAAAGGCGGCAGCTTTATCGCCGGGCTCAAAGGTGACAGCCACAAAGTTGGCTTTGCCCTCCATTTTTTGCCGGAGGCCATTCAGCACCGGCATTTCATCGATGCAGGGCTTGCAGGTGGTAAACCAAAAGTTGATGAGGGTGGGTTTGCCTTTGAGGCTATCCAGCGAAAGTGTAGTGCCCTGCAGGGTGCGCATAGTGGTGAGCGGAAAAGGCTGGCCGATGAAATCATCGGGGCCGGGTGGTGCCATGCCGCTACTGTCGCGTTCATTCATGCTAATGATGCGCTTGTAGCTATACAGCACACTATCAGCGTTTTTGCGCAACAACCGTTTTTTGTCTATTACGTAAATGGCTTTGCCGGGCACCTTTTGGGCCAGTGCTTGTCTGAATTGAGTTTCTTCTGCGGCTTTTTGCTGCGTGTAAGTGGCGCTGTCTACTATTTTGCCCTCGGGTG
>CANHEC010000193.1 GCA_947459455.1 Chitinophagaceae bacterium | reverse complement strand
CTACATCGCCGTTGACACCCATACTTCCGTAGGTAATGTTCCAGTACATTTTGTAGCCGGGGTTGGGGCCCGCATGGTAGATGCCGATATCGCTATTGCTTACCAGGCCTACAAAATAAGGATCTACTGCTGGTGTGCCATTGGCCATCCAAATGCCGGGTGCATCAGCCAGACTGCTGCCCCATCGAAGCCGTAAGTTGCCACCAATATGTAGCTTGTCTTCCGGGTTGGCCATGTTAATGCCCAGTTGACCCGATCCGGTTGCCGTCATAGATGGTACGCCGAAGAGCCCCCACTGATTAAAATGCATTTTGGCGCTTTGTTCGCCCAGATAAAACTGTAAGAAGCCCGATTGTACTCCAATGCCGGTGTGGGCGGTGTTACCATCCCCATGTAGTACTATTTTTTTGCCCAAAACACTTTGAAAGCTTAACGGTGCAGTGGGGGTATTGGTGCCAATACCTACATACTGTGCTTGTGCGCATAATGCAAAGCAGAGACCCGCAGTTACAAGGCCCGGAAAGCGGCATTTAAAAAAAGTGGCGTTAGCTGTTGGTGGTGTTTTCATCAGCTGTATCATTTGTTGGGAATGGGGATGAACGTGATACCGGATAATTGGCCTGCATTGGCCGGAATGGATAATGAGGGGCCCGATATTTTGGTGATGGCTATACTTAGTTCACCGGCATAGGTATTCACAATAGCATGGCCGCTTATAGTTGTAGTGTATCCATTGAGTATTGTATGTGTAGTCACAATTTGCGGCACTCCGTTAAATCGCATTTCAAGATTTATTACCGTGGGCTGACAGGTGAAGCAAAATATGCTGCTTACCGTAACGCTATAGTCAAGTATGCCTTTGGCTATCAGTGTGACAGGTAGCTGTACGGTAAGCCCGTTAAGTGTAGTACTACTTCCGTTTGCGTTAAGTTGATAGGATGTGGGTTCGAATTGTTGGCGGGCGCCGTTGTATATGGTGCCATAGCTACTGGTTCGCCATGTAGCGCTTGCATTGTTGCCGCCCGATGTGAGTGCCATGTCTTGGCTGCCGTAGCTTCCATTGAGGGCAATGGCGGCCGTAGTCGGATTGTACAGTAATCGGAAACCGGGTATAGCGTGTACAAAACCAATGTTGGTGCCGCTCATGCTGATGTCGGAATAGAGGTTGGACTCTGCCGGATCGGTAAACGAAATGGCTGCATTCCCTTGCATACCCGAAGGCCACCTGGCTCTTATTTTGCCGGTTAGGTCAAGATTAAAGGCAGGATTATTTACACCAATCCCAACCATACCGCTGGAATTGATCCGAAGTCTTTCTACAAAAGCATTGGTATGGCCATGGCCAAACAACAGATTTTGGTAGCGGAAGTCAACGTTGAAATCGCCTCCCTCTAAAGTGGTGAAGTAGACCTGGTTTCCGTTCTTATCTATATGTGCAAAGTTGGCCAGCGAAATGAGATTTTGATTGACCGCACCAAAGCTGAGTGGACCAGTGGGCGTGGCTGTGGCCAAACCTATATTTTGTGCAAATGACAAAGTGCCGCACAAAAGCGCAACCAGCAAACAAGTGGATCTATTTGAAACAGACTGACTCATGATTATTAGAAGGTTTTTCCGCTTATACGATGAATAGAAAGGATACCGAACTGTTCGGTATTGATGTTTCCTTCGAATCGAAATCTTGGGCCTGATATTCTGGTAAAAACTAGCTGGATATTATGGCTGCCCGCAGTGAGTGGTAGCAAGGCACAGCCTGTTATGGTAGTGCTTTGGTTGCCTGCAATGCTGTAGCGAAAATTGCGGCGTATCACTCCATTGTCGCGTATACTCAGCTGAAACTGTGCATAGCCGCAGCAGTCGGCGCTGCCCGGTAAATCAAACTTCACCAACACTTTTGTTGCACTGTTCACATCAACCACCAAAGGTGGCTCCGATCCGAATAGCGGTTTTCGTGTCACAAAGGTCATAATGTCCGCATCGCCAATGTTTGCCGGAGACACCGGGTTGGCAGAAAAGGCTAAATAAATGTTGCTGTATATATCAGCTACCACATCATTTTCCCAGGTGGGGGGCGCTGTAAATTCGTTGGACATTAATATTTGGCCGTCAGTTCCGGTTTGTCCGTTTACTACCATGGCGCCAGCCGGGTTGAAGCCAAATAGCAAACGGTTGTCGCTATTGCGATAGAAGCCAAATGTGCCCCTGTTGATACCAATGCTTGCCAGAATGGCGGTGTTGTTTGAGTTGTTGAAATGAATATTGGCTGGTTGATACGTTTGTTGAAGGGCACTGGTCCAATTCTGATATTCAGGAAGTATGTAAGAACTGAGACGCAAACGGCCTATGATATCAAGATTAAATTGAGGCGCTGTGGTACCCAGGCCTACCTGGTTGTTCCCTGTAATCCGCATGAATTCAGTGAAACTTGTGCTGCTGCCAGTGCCAAAAACTATGTTAGTGAATGGGGCGTCTGAAAAAATCTGAAAGTCAGAATTTTTGCTGGCCATGCCATAGTGCGCCACATCTGCATTACCCCAGAAACTGATCTTTTTTCCGCTGGCCGGTGCCAGCGAAATGAGTCCTGCAGGATTGGGATTATTGATACCAATTTTCTGACCAGCGCCTTGTATTGGTATGGCCATGAGCAAGGTAGATAGCACAGAAGCAAACACAAGTATTCGCTTAGCAGTGATACTTCTAGAGATGATAGAGGGGAGCAGAGAAAAGAGGAATGAGGTCATTTAATGCCGGCAGACTCGTACTTAAGCGGCAAGATGTTTGATGGAATGTTGAATTCTCTCCATGTTTTACAGGATTTTTCTGCATTTATCGGGGGAAAATGAACTGCCCGTGAAAGAAAGGCAGGGGGTGCAGGGTCCTTTTTGCCGATAGAAAGCGGTGGGATGGAAAGATGGTGCGGGTGTTTAGGTCAGGCAGCAACTATTGCTGAGGTTGTCGCTTCAGCTATCGCCGCCAGGCAGTTGGCCGTACTTCATTACCTTTCCAATGCAAAGCATCTCCACGCCGCGTCAGCTTTCGCGGGTCGACAGGAGGTGCTTTGTGCATTTATCCACTTAGCTGTAGCTCATTCGGTATCGGCAGAGCTGACCGGTCAGTTTGTTCGGGTGGCAGCATGCCCGGGTGGCTGGTGCTGGCATCTTTGTGTCAGGGTATACATGGCATGTACTATCGCTGTTGCAAAAATCGATCGGCCGATAAAGGGGTGCCGTAAAGTGCTTCCGGCTCATCCTTCCACCCATTTGGAAAATAAAAAAAGCTGACATATTTTTGATATCATTTTAATATCAGAATTATGGAGCAGATCAAGAGGGTTTCGTCTGGTTGGTTTGTTTTGCTGGCGGCTGTACTGGCACTGGTGGGTGGCATTGCCCTGGCGGCATTGGGTGCAGGGTGGGCTTTTGTGGGCAGCGTGGTACTTATTGCGGCTGCTTTGCTGGCTTTCACCGGTTTTATTACTATCGAGCCCAATAGCAGCAGGGTGCTGGTACTGTTTGGTAAATACATTGGCACCGTTAAGGATAGTGGCTTTTTCTGGGCCAATCCATTTTTTGCTAAAAAGAAGATATCCCTGCGGGCCAATAATCTGGATGTGAAACCTATCAAGGTAAACGACAAGCATGGCAACCCCATCGAAATAGGTGCAGTGGTGGTGTGGAAAGTGGAGAACACATTCAAGGCAGCCTTTGATGTAGACAATTATCAATCCTTTGTACAAACGCAAAGCGAAGCGGCTATCCGCAAACTTGCCAGCGCATTCTCATACGACAATCTGGAGGATGAGGACGCCGGTATTACGCTTCGTAATAGTAGCGGCGAGGTAAATGAAATGCTGGAAAAAGAAGTAAGTGAGCGACTATACATGGCAGGCATCCATGTGATTGAGGCACGCATCAGCCATCTGGCGTATGCCACTGAAATTGCGGGTGCTATGCTACAGCGCCAGCAGGCAACTGCTATCCTGGCGGCCCGTCGTAAAATAGTGGAGGGCGCCGTAGGCATGGTAGAGATGGCACTGGAAGAATTGAGCAAAAAGGATGTGGTACGACTGGATGAAGACAAGAAGGCCGCCATGGTGAGCAACCTGATGGTGGTGTTGTGTAGTGAACGTTCGACAACCCCCGTTGTAAACACTGGTACCCTGCATCAGTAATATGAAACCGCCCTCTACAGCAGTTTTGTTCGAAGAAATGCAGTCATTCCGCCAAAGCTGGGTGTGGACCCTGCTAATGGTGTCGGGCGCCATGCCGATTATACTGGTACTGGTGCTTGGTTTGGCTGATCCGGCCTTGCGACAAGACCTGTGGTGGATGCTGTCGCTGGTAGTGGGTTTTCAAGTCATCAACCTATACCTGTTTGGCACAGCCAGGCTGCACACGGTGGTGGCCGAAGAAGGTATTTATTATCGGTGGGTGCCTTTCTTTCGGCGCTATACATTTTTGCCAGCCCCCCATATCCAAGAATGCTTCTTTCGAAAATGGGATCGTACAAAGTGGGGCTTTAGCAAACGTAATGGCTGGGGCCGCTGCCACAACGTAAATGGCACTGATGGGTTTCAGGTGGTACTGAAAGATGGCAGACGGTTTTACATCGGAACGCAGCAACAGCAGGCATTTTACAATGCTGTACAACGCATGATTCATCGGAAATAAGCAATCCTTGGCAGACAAGAAGAACTTCATATTACGCATCAATGACGAGACCTTCCGCCAGTTAGAAAAATGGGCGGCTGATGAGTTTCGAAGTGTCAATGGTCAGGTAGAATGGATCATTGATAAGGCGCTGAAGGACGCAGGAAGGAAAAAAAAGAGCACCGAACCAGATACCAGCAAGAGCAAAAAGCCGAATAGTTAGCATTGACTGATGCAGCGGAAACAAATTGGACTGAACGCGTTTTTTATAAAGAGATGGCTGCTGTTTTTTTTGATGCCGTTGGGTTGCTGGTGGCAAATACCGGCATGGGTACACGGGTATAAATGCCCAGGGGTAAGGGCGCTGGTACTTGCTGACTGCGCTACCGCAGTGGGTGTCTTGAGCAGCTCATTGGCTGGCCGACACGTCTCGCAACACATACAAATGGCGCATACCTACCGAAATGGAGTCGCCAAATATGCGCCGGGCTTTCTCGGAAACAAAGGATACCCGATGCCGGCCGTTGAGTTGTCGCAGTAGTTTTTTGGCTTGCGGCGTCAGTCTTCCATTTGCTATTGGCATGCCATAAATGCCCTGAGCATTGATGCATACGCCGCTCACCTCCATGCTCACAGCTTCTATCACTACCCAGTATTTGCCGGTTGCTATGCTATCGGCACGCAGCAGGGTCGATAGCGTGATGCTATCACCCGTAAACGGTTGGCCGTCTACAT
>CANHEC010000192.1 GCA_947459455.1 Chitinophagaceae bacterium | reverse complement strand
TTGCTGCTGCTGGCTGATGAGGTACAAATTGCCCAGGTTATCTACCTCAAAATCGGTCAGTGTATCGGGCCAGCTACGCTCGGGCCGCACTTGCAGGCTACGCTGGCCGCCGGTGGCAGTGCTGGTTTGCGCAGTGCCAGTCAGTGCTGCCCAGCAGGCAGCTATCAGCCATATCCATCGCGGCCGTATCATTTGTCAAATTTTTGAAGCAGCAACTGCTGACCATCGAACACAGCATAGGTAAAATGAATCACCCAGTCGCCTAGGTTTACATAACGACTATTGCCAGGCAAATCGTGTATGCCGGGCACATGGCGATGGCCATAAATGAAATAATCATAGTGCTGTTGCTGCAGTACTTCGCGGCTATGGATCATCAGCCACTCTTTATCGGCACCTAAAAACTTTTTCTCATGCTCAGTCACAGCCTCGCGGCTTTTGCGGCTGAAGAAGTTGGCCAGCCCCATGCCTACCACCGGCGGCAGCATGCCAAACAACCATTGGCAAACTGGATTACGAAATACTTTCTTCAGCAGCTTGTAGCCATGGTCGCCGGGGCCCAGCCCATCGCCGTGGGCTATGTAAAATGTCTTGTCGTTGAATTCAAAACTGCGTTCCTCAAAATAAACCGGAATGTTCAATTCCTTTTGGAAGTAGTTGGTCATCCACATGTCGTGGTTGCCCACAAAAAAATGAACGGGGATCCCTTTGTCTGTTAGCTCGGCCAGTTTGCCCAACAGCCGTACATAGCCTTTGGGCACTACGTATTTGTATTCATACCAGAAATCGAACATGTCGCCCACAATGAAAATGGCGGCGGCAGAGTCCTGGATGCCGGATAAAAAAGCGATGAGTTTGTTTTCCCGTACCCGACTTGCTTCATAGTTGGGGGCGCCCAAGTGGAAGTCGGAAAGGAAATACACCTCTTTGCCGGGGGGTATCTGCATGGCGCAAATTTAGGCGGAAGCCTGCAAAGCCGATTCGGCGCAACCAGTAAGATCAACCGCCTGGCCTTTGTATTCCATCATCAAAAGATTACATTCATGTCGCAAGCTTCGTTACAAAGAAAAAAAGCAACGATCATGAAGTTGCCCCCCATACTTTTTGGAACCCTGTTCAGCATGTCGCTGGCGATGCTGTTGTATGTGCGCCTGACCGACCAGCGGGAGCCTGTTTTTATTCCCTTTCAGGAATACTTGCAGTCCAAAACTGCCATTGGGTGTGCGTCATCGGCCAACGATGGTTTTGACTGGCGGGAGGAGGACGCACAAATCCCGTTGCTACAAGGCTGGGGCAATTACCGATGGACCGTTACCGCTGCCAATGATTCTGCGCAGCTCTATTTCAATCAGGGCATCAATATGTATTACAGCTTCCACATGATTGAAGCCAAAGCATCTTTTGCCAAGGCGGCCCGTTTCGATCCTGATTGTGCCATGGCTTATTGGGGGCTGGCCATGGCTTATGGAGTAAATTATAACTATGCCATGCTGAACAATGCACCGGAGGCCATGGAGGCGATGGCAAAGGCTTTGAACGCATTGAACAATGAGACGCCGCTTGAGCGGGACCTGGTAGCCACCTTGCCTGCCCGCTACAATGCTGATACAGCGGTGAGCAGAAGCCGGCAAAATGCGGATTACGAAAAAGCCATCCGGAGCGTGCTGGATAAATATCCGGATGACGCCAACATAAATGCATTGTATGCCGATGCACTGATGGTACAGCATCCGTGGGATTTGTACGATATCAATGGCAAGCCAAAGCCATGGACACCGGCCATTGTAGCTGTGTTGGAAGGGGCGCTCAAAAAGCATCCACAGCACCCTAGGCTCAATCATTTGTACATCCATGCCATGGAAGGCGGTGAGTGCGCCCAGAATGCGCTCAGCAGTGCCTGGCGCCTGAGCACTATGATGCCCATGGTGAGCCATATGGTACACATGCCTTCCCACATTTTCATCCGCACTGGGTTTTACAAAGAAGGCATGCTCGTAAACGATTCTTCCATCAACGGATTCAACGCCTACTTTGCCCAATTTCCGGCAGTGGAAGGGGATGCGTTTTTATACCTGATTCACAACTTGCACATGAAGGCAGCCTGCACCATGTACCGCGGCAGTGCCAGGGAGGCATACAATGCGGCCAAACAGTTGCAAAACGTGGTGCCAACCAAGTACATGGAAATGGGAGCTGGCATGGGCAATTACATGCAGTATGCCTACAGTACGCCGGTGATGATGCAAATCCGGTTTGGCTGGTGGGATAGCCTGCTGGTGTCCCCCCGTATCAATAGTGAGTTGAAATATGCATGGGCTATTCAAACCTTTGGGAAGGGGATGGCCTGGTGCAAAAAAGGCAATGTGCAGCAAGCACAAGCCATGCTGAATGATTTGATAGGATTGGAGAATGACGCATCGCTGAAAGAGCAGTTCGAAACCATCAATCCGGCCATCAAAGGATTGGGCGTGATGATATCGCTGCTGGAAGGAACCATTGCCTGGCAAAACAAGCAAATGGATGTGGCCATAGCGGCCTATCAGGAAGCGGTGCGTCGGGAAGATGGGTTTATGTACCAGGAACCAAGGGACTGGCTGCTGCCCACCCGTCATTTTTTGGGAGCGGCATTATTAGCCAGGCAAAACTTTGCCGATGCAGCCACGGTGTACCAAACAGAGCTGGTGATCAATCCCAGGAATGTATGGAGCTTATACGGCCTGCATGCCTCGCAAGTGGGCCTGGGCAAAAAGAAGGAAGCCGCACAAACCAAGAAGGAATTGCTTCAAGCAACAGAAGGGGCGGATATTAAACTGCAGAGCTCGGCTTTGTGAGGCCCCAGCACCATTACCTGTTGTTCAATTTCTCTTGCAGGTATTGAAGAATATCGCCCGAAGGCACAACCGGCATGCCTTCTACGCTGCGGGCATACCAGTAGGCCCATGCCTGGCTATCGGTGCCATCGGGCAGGTGCACCGTTACCAGTTCGCGGCGGTAGTGGGCAGGTCCATCTTCATCTTCATGAATCCCTTCATAGTCGTCGAGCTGTGCTAGTGCCCATTCAAACTCTTCTGCTTGTTTAATGCAGTACAACTCGCCAATGATAAATGCATCGGCACTGTCGGGCACGGCGGCGGGGTATTCGCCCAGGTCGTATAGCTTACCGCGAATTCGACCATTGCTTTCAAAATCGAAATACTGACTGATGTATTGGTAGGCAGGGCTATTAAAGCCTTTCCGCAGCGAGCCATACACAAAAATCCGGTGACACATCGGCGGGTTCGACATACTCAAAAAGTTGTGCCCTAAAGGTCCGGCGCCATGGTCAATTAACCTACGCCTCATCAATTAAAAAACAGAAAACTTCCTTGGGGCCGTGTACACCCGTTACCAGTGTTTTCTCAATATCGGCCGTGCGGCTGGGGCCGGTGGCCAGCGATATTTGAGAGGGTAGCTGCTGCCCATATCGCTGTTGCATCAGCTGCAGGGCATCTGCTATATCGTACACCAGCTGGCTGCTGCGGGCTACACAAATATGGATAGGGCTGTACACGCTGGGTACCCGCCCTGCCGAGGCAGTGCTGCTCAGCAACTGGCTGCCGGTGCGGGCTATCAGGTATTCGGCGCCGGTAATGGAAGCATGGCTATCGGGTACGGTAGGGTGCCAGCCACCCGGCCAGTGGCCTTGTTTAGTCAGCTGCTGCACCAGGTTATCGTCGGCACAGTGCCAGCGGCTGATGCCTTTGCGCTGCCCCAATATTTGCAGCTGCTGCCGGCATTCCTGCCAGCTGGCGCAAAATGAAAACTGGCCTTGCATGGCTGTAAACTGGCTGGCAAACAGCACGGCCAGGTCCTGCTCGGGCTGCTGCTGCAGGCTGGGCAGCACGCTGCTGGCAGGTACGTGCTGCACTTCAGGAAAAGGAACAGGCACTGAGTGCTTCAATGCCTGTTCGAGGGTGGAAAGTATGTGTTGCTTGGCGTCGGCCATGGCGTTTGATTCGGTTGCTTAAGCTTGTCCGGTGGTAGGGGCCGTCGTGTCGCTGTCGCTGGTGGCAGCTGGTTCAGCAGCCGACGGATCTTCGGGGCTTGGGTTAATGACGTGTGAAGGCGGCAAATCGTTGTCTACAATGTGCACCGTGTGCTTTATTTCAAACGGACGCTTGCCTATCAGTTCTTCCACATCGCTCTGAAACAGCACTTCTTTTTCGAGCAGTGCCTTGGCCAGTTTTTCTACATCTCCTTTTTTGTCGGTGAGCAGTTTCAGGGTACGCTTGTAGGCATTGTCGATAATCCCTCGCACTTCCTCGTCAATGATTTTGCCGGTTTCCTCGCTATAGGGCTTGGTAAAGGTCTGATCACTGTTGGGGTCGTAATAGCTGACGTTACCTACTTTTTCGTTCATGCCGTACACGGTCACCATGCCATAGGCAGTGCGGGTTATTTGCTGCAGATCGTTGCTGGCACCAGTGCTTATTTTACCAAAGAAAATTTCTTCGGAAGCCCGTCCGCCCAGCGTCATGCAGATCTGGTCCATCAGTTGGTCGGTATTGTACAGGTACTGCTCTTTGGGCGTGTATTGGGCATAGCCCAGCGCGGCCGTACCGCGGGGTACAATGGTTACTTTCAGCAGCGGGTAAGCGTGCTCCAGGTACCAGCCGCATATGGCGTGACCTGCTTCGTGGTAGGCAATGATTTCTTTCTCCTCGGCGCTGATGAGTTTGTTTTTCTTTTCAAGCCCACCGATCACCCGATCAATGGCATCCTGAAAGTCGCTCATATCTACCGCGTCTTTGCCTTTGCGGGCTGCTATCAGGGCCGCCTCGTTGCACACATTGGCAATGTCGGCGCCGGCAAAGCCAGGTGTTTGTTCGGCCAGCTTATGAATATCGAGGGTTTGGCTTACTTTGATTGGCTTCAGGTGCACCTTGAAGATCTGTTCACGGCCGGTCACGTCGGGACGGTCAATGCTGATCTGGCGATCGAAACGGCCGGGGCGCAGCAGGGCGCTATCCAGCACATCGGGGCGGTTGGTAGCGGCCAAAATGATGATGCCGGTATCGCCGCCAAAGCCGTCCATTTCTACCAGCAGTTGGTTCAGCGTGTTTTCGCGTTCGTCATTGCTCATGATGGCATTGCGGCCACGGGCACGGCCAATGGCATCAATTTCATCGATGAAAATGATACACGGGGCCTTTTCGCGGGCCTGCTTAAACAGGTCGCGTACACGGCTGGCACCCACACCCACAAACATTTCTACAAAGTCGGAACCACTAAGGCTGAAGAAAGGCACTTTGGCTTCGCCCGCCATGGCTTTCGCCAGCAGGGTTTTACCGGTACCCGGAGGGCCTACCAGCAGGGCGCCCTTGGGTATCTTGCCACCCAGCGCAGTG
>CANHEC010000191.1 GCA_947459455.1 Chitinophagaceae bacterium | reverse complement strand
TCGTAGGCCAGACGTTGATCAGCATCCATGTGGCACCACAGCACCGATTCTACTTTATCGGGCAAATCGGAAGCCACCTGCTGCTTGGTACGGCGCAAAATGAACGGCGCCAGCAAGCGCTGCAGCTGGCCTGCTTTTTCTTCGTCATGCAGCTGCTCGATGGGGTAGGCATACTCCCGCCTGAAAAACTCTCGGCTGCCCAGCAGGCCAGGCATCAGGTACTGAAATGGCGCAAACAAATCGTTGCAACTGTTCATCACCGGCGTACCGCTAAGTGCCAGTCGCACCCGGGCTTTCATTTGCTGTACGGCCCGGGTTATTTGCGCAGCCGGGTTTTTGATCTGATGGCTTTCATCGGCCACCATGCAGGCAAAACTAATTTGCTCAAACACCTCGGCATCTTGCCTGAGGGTGCCATAGCTGGTCACTACTACCGGTGCGGCCGTTTCCAGTAGCTGTGCGGCGCTGCGGCCTGCACCGTGGTGCACCAGCGCAGCCAGGTGGGGGGCAAATTTTTCAAACTCCTGCTGCCAGTTGTACATCAGCGAGGCCGGGCACACTACCAGGCAGCGGGCCGTATTATCCTGGCTCAGCAAATGCTGAATAAAGCAGATGGTTTGCAAGGTTTTGCCGAGGCCCATATCATCGGCCAGTATCACGCCGGCGCTGGCTTCGCTCATCAGGCGCAGCCACTCGTAGCCCCTGTGCTGGTAAGGGCGCAGCTGCAAGTGCTGCAAGGCGGCAGGCAGGTCGTACACCCGCTCCTCCTGCTGCCACTGTCGCCAGCGCTGCATCCACTCGGCCGGCAGTGTTTGCTGCCAGTTGATGCTACCATCGGTGGCCTCGCCCTCGGCCGTATGCCCCAGGCAAATGGCCAGCCAACGCGGCACCAGCAGGCTTTTATCGCTTAGGCGGCTGTGCTTCACCAGCGCTGCATATTGCTGCATCCATTCTTCGCCCAGTATGCCCAGGCTACCATCTCGCAGCATCACGGCCTTTTGCCCGTTCAGCAGCATTTTCTGCAAACTGTGCAATGCTACTTTCTCTTTGCCGAAGCTGACTTCAAACTGCATGGGCCACCAATCGGCATCGGCAGGCTGCAGCACTGCTACCGTAACAGGCTTGTAAGGGGCGTATTTGAAATGCCGCAGCAGGTCGAGGCCCCGCAGCTCCACGTTCATGTCGAGCAGGCGGTGGTATACCTGCAAAAACCAACCTTTCTTTTGCGCTTCGGCAAAGCTGAGATAGAAGTAGCCATTTTGCTGTGAAGCAAAACGCGGGTGCAGACTGCGCAGATTGTCCACTAATTGCTGCTCAGCAGCGGCATCCCGCACAATATCGAGTCGGCCGCCACCTGTTTTCACGGTGGTCGTGGTTTCATAGGGCGCTTCTACCACCCACTCATCGTACACAAACTGTGGTGTAAACATGAGGAAAGCATTGTTCAGCTCGCTGAGCAACACCCGCCCCACCGGGCTTACCTCCAACCGATCGGCCGGCGTCAGTACGTTGGTCAGTCTCACTTCAAAACCCTGCTCCTGCAGGTGCTGCTGCACCTGCTGCGCCAGCTGCGAAGGCGGTAATGCAGCGGGTGATGCCAATGCATTTTCCAGCCACTCCAGCGCAAAAAATGCTTTTGGCGACAGCTGATAGTAGGCATCCTCTTTCTCCAGTAAAAAATGATAGCGCCGGAAAGCCGTCAGCGGCTGTTCGTCTCTGCCATTTTGTACCAGCGTATGCACGGTCAGCCCCTCGGCATCGTCTACCCGCAGCTCAAACAGCAGCTGCACGGCAAAGCGATGATACTGGCAGGGCTTGGTCAGTACCCGATTGTCGGCCAGCGAAGGTACGCGGTGGTACCAGGGCAGCACATCGGAAAAATGACGAAGCTGGCCCAGCACCTGCATGTAGTAGCGGGCCATTTGCTGATCGGTATAGCGCTGCTCATCGGGCTCGGTTTGCTGATGATCGAAACGCAGCGAAATGGCACTCCTTTCTTTGGCCACGGCGCCCTCGCTTAGCTGCAGCAACAGCTTACGGGCATCGGGCGCCAGCTGCTTCAGGTACTGGTTTACCAGGGCGCTGGTCACCGGCCACTCTTCCATCACCGGCTGCCCGCTGGCCGACAGGCCTACCTGCAGCAACTGCACCACCGGATGGCGGTGCAATAAGCGGGCAGGCTGTAGCAGCAACACTGTTTTGATGGAAGCCATGAAAGACGCCTCTGTTTTTTTCTGAAGGGCGGCAAACTTAGGGGCCGCCCGGCATTTGCCTGCTATTTTTTGCCGAAGGCCCACCACGGCATGCCAACTGGTAGCACCAGCAGCCAACTGGTGCGCAAATGGCCACCCGCAGCTGCAAAACGCTGAAGTATGTATTACAAAAAGCAATCAAGAATTCAACAAGGAGCGAAAAAAATCCAGCAAGCTGTTTTTTGCGGCAATCATCACCGTCATGGTTGCCTTGATGAGTGTACTTTTACGATAGATGGCGTCGTTAACAACATAACATCGCCATCCAACTTTTTTATTTAGCGTACATGAGAACTTTGCCCGCCCTTACTGATCCGGTTTATCAGGAACCCGCCCGCTTGCATGCTTACCAGCGTTTCATGCTGCGGTTCATGAACGATCGCAAGGACCTTCCATTTTTGCAGCTGCTCACATTTATCCATCTCACTGTGCTGCCCATGGCCATCTTGCTGTACACGCCATTGCTGAATGGTGTATGGTGGTGGCTGCTGTATGCCGTTTACTTTTTTGTATCTGGCATTCGGCTGCGTGGTCCGTTCGGCCTCATGTATCACAACCTGGCCCATCGTCGTTTTTTCAAAAAAAAGTATGACTGGGGCAATGCCTACATCACCTGGTTCATCACGCCGTTTTTCGGTCACTCACCCGAGAGCTACGTAAGTCATCACATCGGCATGCACCATGTGGAAAATAATACTGCCGACGATGCCAGCAGCACCTTGTACTACGACCGCGACAATGTGTGGCACTTTCTGCAATACTATCTTCGGTTTATCACGCTTGGTTTTGTCGATACGTTCATATACCTGTTTACACGCAAGCGGCGCAAATACTATGTACCACTCAGTTGGGGCGAACTCGGGTTCATGGCATTCTGTGTAGCCATGTGCTTTGTCAATCTCAAAGCCACGCTCATGATCTTCATCATTCCATTTTTTGTGGGCCGACTGATTATGATGCTGGGCAACTGGACGCAACACGCTTTTGCCGATCCGGCCGATCCGGAAAACATGTACCGCAATTGCTACAATTGTATCAATACTAACTACAACCAAAAGTGCTGGAACGACGGCTACCACCTGATACACCACCTGAAGCCCGGCCTGCACTATACCGAAATGCCCAAAGAATTCATGCGCATTCAGGACCGCATTGCTGCCGAAAAATCGTTCGTATTTGAAGGCATTCACTACCTGCACCTGTTTGCCTGGCTGATGACCAAGCGCTACGATCGGATGGCCGACCACCTGGTGAACCTGCAAAACAGTTTTGAAAGCAAGGAAGAGGCGATGCGTATTTTGCGTGAAAGAACCCGCAAAGTGCTATGATGAAATGGATGGGCCTGGCCCTGGTAGCTGTTTGCTTTTTTGTCGCTTGTCAGTCGCCCCCTGCCGGTGCGCCCCGCATTGTGATAGAAACCGGCTTTGGCGATATTGAAGCCGAACTATACCCCGACAAAGCACCGAAAACGGTGGCGGCTATTTTGCGACTGGTAGATAGCGGCGTGTACCAGCGTTGCCATTTTTACCGCATCCTTAGCGAAGACAACCAGCCCATGGGCGCCGACCCTTCGTCGCTTATTCAAGGTGGTATTTGGCGCAGCCAACCCAGCCTGCAGCTGCCCACCATACCGCACGAAAGCACCGCCCAAACAGGACTGCGCCATTTGAATGGCAGCCTGAGCATGGCCCGGCAGGATACCGGCACTGCCAGCAGTGAGTTCTTCATTTGTGTAGGCGATCAGCCGGGGTTTGATTTTGGTGGCAGCAACAACCCCGATGGCCAGGGCTATGCCGTGTTTGGCCGTGTTACCAAGGGCATCGATATCGTTCGAAAAATTTACCGCCAGCCTGAAAACGATCAGCTGTTTGATCCGCCGGTTCCCATCATCAATATCCGGCGCAAATGATGCCCACCCGGCGAGGTTGACAGCAAATACTTATTTCGGTTTGTATTGATTGGCCCGCTCATTGCGAGCCGCCAGCACGGCCGTTTCCTCCATGCGCTTTCGCCGGGTCGCGGGTGTTTTGGCATTCATGATCCACTCTAAAATACCGCGCCGGGCCGACCGTGGAAATGCTTCGAAGTTGGAAGCAGCCGGCGGATGCGCCGCCAGCACCGCCTGCAGATCGGGCGGAATGATGCCGGCCTCTACCTCATCCAGCGCCGTCCAGGTGCCGGATTGTTTGGCCAGTGCCACCATGGCCAGTCCGGCGGGCGCCATTTTGCCTGCTGCTATCAGTCGCTCTACCTTGTCTTTGTTTACCTGGCTCCAGTTGCTTTTGGCATTTCGCACACTAAAAAACTGGTAGTGGCTTTGGGCATCCCGCTTGTTGATTTTGCTATCAATCCAGCCAAAGCATAGTGCCTCATCCAGCGCCTCGGCGTAAGTGATACTGGGAACAGGTCCGCCCTTTCGGAAAATGACCAGCCATACCTGCTGTGCCTGCTGGTGATGCTGCTGCAACCAGGCACGCCATTCTGCTGCATCGGCGCAGTACAAAGTGGGAAAGCCTTTGTAGGCAGTTTCGATGCGTGGCCGTGCAGGCATAAAAGCAAATGAACGATTAACGAGGTACCTCTACCTTCTCGAGTAGCTGGCGCACCATGTCGTCGGCCGTAATGCCTTCCATTTCCTTTTCGGGCGAAAGAATGATACGATGACGCAACACGTGGGGCACAACGTAGGTAATGTCCTCCGGCACCACAAAGTCGCGGCCCCTGATGGCCGCCAGCGCTTTAGCCGACTTGAGAATGGCCAGTGATGCACGGGGCGATGCACCGAGATAGAGGAATGAATTATTGCGGGTACCGGCCACAATGTTGGCGATGAACTCCAGCAGACGGGACTCCACCACCATCGCCTTTACCACATTGCGCAGTTCGGCCAGGTTGGCTGCCGTCAGTACCGGCTGCACTTTGCTCAGCATTTCAGCACTGCTGGCATGCTGCTGTCGGTTCAATATTTCCACCTCTTCGGTTACCGATGGGTAGCCCACATTGATCTTGAAAAGAAAACGGTCGAGCTGCGCTTCCGGCAGCCGATAGGTGCCTTCCTGCTCAACCGGGTTTTGGGTGGCTATTACCATAAACGGATCGGCCATCGGGTAGGTCATGCCATCTACCGTTACCTGGCGT
>CANHEC010000190.1 GCA_947459455.1 Chitinophagaceae bacterium | reverse complement strand
GCCAATACCATCAGCTTTGCGCTGATCAAAGATTTCGAGAACAACAACTTTGCTATTCCCAACCGCCTGACGCCACGCCTCATCAACCTGAAACTGATGGCAAGATGGTGAGATAATAACAGGTGTTGGGTGTTGGGTGTTGGGTGTTGGGGAGAAGATTGAAGTGTCATTCAGCAATGTTTATTTCAACTTGTAAGCAGTGGCCGTACTACAACTTCCTTTCACGCCCCATCCTGATCATGCTGCCATAATCCATTTTTCGCGACAACCCCTCAATAGCCAATGCAATGCGTTTGGTTTTGGTGGCTTCCGTTTTTGCCTCGGCTATCCATTTGCTAAAATACTTTTGGTGCGAGGGCGCCAGCGATCGGAAAAAAGTCAATGCAGCGGGTTCTTCGGCCAGGCAGGCTTCAAAATCAGGATCGATTGTCAGCACCGACACGTCTTTTTGAAGGCGCAACTGTACCACTGTACCCAGGGCTGGCTGGCGTAGCCCCTTTCGCAGCGTGGCATTCAGCGGCAAAATATAATCGCCCTCTCCCATTGGTATCAGTGCCTGCCGAGCTATCGCTACTTCGTTCAGGTAGCCTTTTACCCTGAACCCTTTCCTATCGGCACTATGCAAGCGCTGGGCTTCAGCAGCCGGTATAGCCAGGTAAAACCAACCGGTTTTCTCCCCCTGTTCGCCATAGCGCTGCACCACCGATGTAAAGCTGATGACCACGATTGTAAAAATTGAGCTGACAAAGGTATCAAACAGACCCTGCATGCTTTTCACCCGGCACCGCTGCTCGCAGATGGGTCATTTCAACTTCGAGTGCTTCACCTGGCCACCAATCACCGTCATCAGTACTTCTGTTTTCAGAATATCAGCATCGCTGCAGGTGAGCAGATTTTTGCTCAGCATCACAAAATCGCCATACTTGCCTACCGAAATGCTGCCTTTGTCTTTCTCTTCAAACTGTGCCTTGGCATTGGCCATGGTGTAGCTGTACACCGCTTCTTCTCGGGTCATTTTCTGCAAAGGAAAAAATGTGGTGCCATCCTTGAGCTGGCGGGTAACGCTGGCAAAAAAGTTAGGGATGGGATCAGCATCTTCCACTGGCACATCGGTACCATTGTTTACCAGCACGCCGGCGGCCATAAAAGCCCGCCACATATAGGCGCCGGTACGGGCCCGCTCCTCGCCCAGTCTCTTTACCACAAAAGGCGCATCGCTGGTGCAGTGAATACCCTGCATGCTGGCAATGATGTTCCATAGTTTGAAGCGGCCAATTTCATCGGGGTGTACATGCTGTGCATGTTCTATACGCCAGCGATGATCTTTAGCAGTGTCTTTGGCTATTTGCTCGGCAAAGATATTGACGGTCTCACGGTTGGCCTTGTCGCCAATGGCGTGCACACACAACTGAATATTGCGCTGCCATGCCAGTGCGGCAATGCTCCGCAGCGAATCCATATTAAAAGTATTTTGGCCCACAAAGCCTGGCCGATCGCTATACGGTGCCAGCAACCACGCACCGTAGCTGCCCAGTGCTCCATCCAGCGACACCTTGATGGCATTACAGGTAAGATGGCCATTGCCAGCATTGAGCAAAGGGAATACAGCAACGTTGGCCTGCAGTTGGTGCAGCGTTTCCCGCACCATTACATAGTGGCGCATGGCCAGCTGACCTTGTTCGGCCTTTTCCTTCATCCATTTTACTTGTTCAAAACTGGAGCCGGCATCTACAAACGAGGTGATGCCCTTGCGAATACAATCAGCTTCCGCCAATTGAATACCCTGGAACCATCTGTCCTTACGTTCCTGCTCGGGCTGCCTGGCAATGTACTCGGCCAGTACCTGCCGCACCAGCCCCATGGCGGTTTCTTCCAGCACCCCTACCAGCCGGCCCGAAGGGTCTTTCACAATATCGCCCCCCACCGGATTGGGAGTGGCGCTGGTAATACCAGCCAGTTCCATGGCCTTGGCATTGATGAATACCGAGTGGCCGCTGGCGTGGGTCAGAATCACGGGATTGTTGGGCGACACCTTGCTCAGCGCATCATGATACGGGTAGCCTAAAAACTGTTCGGCGGGTTTGGTTTCCCATTTCTCCTGGTGCCAGCCGCGGCCAATGATCCATTCGCCGGGCCTGGCCTTGGCAGCGGCTTCGCCCACCTTGGCTACTATTTCATCAAAGCTCTTTACCTGCATCACGTTGATGTCCCGCAAGAAGTCGCCGAGATTGTGAATGTGGCCGTGCCCTTCTATGAAACCTGGCATCACAAAGTTACCCTTTGCATCTACCACCTCTGTTTTGGCACCTACCCACGCTGCCACATCGGCGTTACTGCCCACAAATACAATGCGACCATCTTTTACCGCTACAGCCTCCGCATTAGGCAGCGCTTCGTCCACGGTATACATCGTAGCATTCTTGATGACGAAATCGGCTTGCTGACCATTTTGGCAGCTAATACCTGCCCAGCACAGCAGGGCAAGCAGGGCAATACGAAAGTGACGATGAAACATAGTAGTTGGTTGGGTGGCTAAATGTACTGTAAACAAATGGACGCTCAACCGGCCTGCTTCCTTTGGCATTGCAGGGCACTTTTCCTATTTTTCCAATGAGTTCAATCTGTTTCAGGCATGCATCTCTCGTCTTTGCAGGCGTTCGAAAAACTGCGACAAAGCGGCCACTTGTTTACCGAGCTCTTCCGGCACGGCAGTCTCACCGTTGAAATTTACAAGCCATCCCGTGTCGATTTTCAACAACCACACCCTAGGGACGAATTGTATGTGATCATCAGCGGGTCAGGCGAATTTTATCACGAAGGCGTGGTGAGCAGATTTCACCCTGGTGATGCGATCTTTGTGAATGCCGGTCATGAACACAGATTCGTAAATTTTTCCGAAGACTTTTCGACCTGGGTGTTCTTCTTCGGACCAAATGGCGGCGAAAGCAATATGAACGATTGAATGAAATAAAAGAAAAGCAGACATGAAAAAACTTTTGATAGTAGCTGCGATAGCTACGCTGGGTGCCTGCCATTGGGCTCGTGAAAAAGCGAACAATGCAGCCAACAAAACCGGTGAAGTAGTAGCCGAGGCCGGTGCAGAGTTTGCCGATGGTGTGGCCAAGGGTGTCAATAAATCGATGCAGCAGTCGGTGAGCCTCTCGGACACGCTACGGGTAAAGGGACTGCAGATGGGTCAGATTACGCTGGGCAGTGTGAATGATGGCACCGACAACCTGCTATCGGTGTACTTCATTTACAACGCCGACGTAAATACCAGTGTAACCGCCCGTGTACTGGATGAGCAGGGATTGGAATACGGCCGTACGAAAGCTAGCATCAGTGGCAAAAAAGGTGAGGCCGGATTTGTAGATTTTGTTTTTGATAAGCGTACCAATATTGCTACCAAAAGCAAGGTGATACTGCAGCCCTAGACGGGTTGGCCATTTACATACACCTGCGCAATATGCTGGCTACCGAAGGCGTAAGGCCAATATTGCAATGATGGCATCGGCCGACTTACAATAAAACTGGCCTTTTTACCAACGGCAATGCTCCCCAGCTCGTGCTGCAGCCCCAGCGAACAGGCTGCATTGAAGCTTGCGGCATTCCAGGCTTCTGCCGGCGTCATTTTCATTTGCACACAGGCAAGCGCCAATACCCAATGCATATTGCTACTGGGCGATGAACCGGGGTTGAAATCGGAGGCCAATGCAATGGCAGCACCGGCCGCTATCAGCTGCCGGGCTGGCGGAAATGGCAAACGCAGGAACCACGCAGCCGTCGGCAGCAACACACCCATTGTATCAGACAAGCCCAACCGTTCGATGGCTGTTGCACTCATCTGTTCCAAATGGTCTACGGTGTGGGCACCTGCTGCTACGGCGGCTTCCAGCGCCCCATGATCTGTCAATTGGTTCACATGCACACGGGCGGCCAAACCATGCTGCTTACCGGCATTTATAATCGCCAGCATATCATCCACGCTGAAAAATCCTTCTTCGCAAAACACATCTACGTAATCGGCCAGACCAGCCTCCGCTGCTGCCGGCAGCAATTCCTGCAGTACTATTTGCACCCAAGCCTCCCGCCGTGTTTGATAGCCGGGCGGAATGGCATGTGCCCCTAACAAGGTGGCTTTTATCGGTATAGGTGCTGCTTGCCGCAGCCGCTGAATGACCCGCAACATTTTCAGCTCGTCGGTCACCGAAAGGCCATAGCCCGATTTGATTTCCAATCCAACGGTACCCTGCTGCATCGCCAACTGTAAACGCTGCCATGCCAACTCGTACAGTTCATCTTCGCTGGCTGCCTGCACCGCCTTTGCTGTACTTAAAATACCGCCACCTGCTGCCGCTATACTGGCGTAGTTGGCACCCTGCAACTTCATCACAAATTCATGTTCACGACTCCCGGCATGCACCAGATGGGTATGCGCATCTATAAAGCCGGGCAGCAGCAGTCCGCCTGCTACATCTATCACGTCATCGGCCTGTCGCCTTTGCGTATCGGTCAGCTCCTGCATGGTGCCAAAAGCAGCTATCTGGTCATCCTGCGTCAGCAGCCAGGCATCCCGCAAGTGCGGCCATTGCGCCAGTTCTTCGCCACGCAAGGGAGCCATGTTGGTATGCAAGCCACCTAACTCAGCAATATGAATAAACAGCCGCTGCATGATTACTCTCCGAGGTAAGGATCCTTGATTTTCACCGGCCGATAGCTGATATTGGTGATACTCACTTTGCAATTGCTTCCCAGCGGGCTTTGTGCCAGAAAACCTACTTTCAAAGGCTGACGCGTATTCATTTGCAAATGCCGAACAAGCAACCACTTTTTGCCATCGGCACTGGTATACAGCGTAATCACATTATCTGCCTTGGCCATTTTGAAATAAAATGACTTGCCAGCAGGCGCCACGTGGTTGGCATCATCGCTTACGCCATTGGTAAAAACTGATACCACCCGATGCGAACCCTGGTAATCCTTTTCAAAACAAAACTTCAGCCACTGCAAGCTGTCTTCTATCAGCACCAGCGCTGCACCATCCCACTTGGTAGCGAAGGCGTGATGCAGTTTGGCTGTCAGTACAAAATGTTCATCGGCCTCCATCAATAGTTTGGGGGCATTGTCGGTATTGTAGGTCACATTAGGGTCGCGAAACATATCGGTTTTGGCCCCGCTGTTGATGACCAGGCTATCGCCCTTGAGGTAGAATGAAGCGGGTTGATTTTGCCACATCATGGGCCTGGGGATGCCCGGCACGGCTACCGGTACTTGTGCCTGTACCGTTGCAGCACACAGCAGCAAGCTGAGTAAAGAAAGTCCATTCATACGCATAGCATTGTGCTGTCAAGAATACAAAAAAAAGCGCACCCCGACCGAAGTCGGAATGCGCTGGTATACTTTCT
>CANHEC010000189.1 GCA_947459455.1 Chitinophagaceae bacterium | reverse complement strand
GGCGGCGGCGTGGTGCTCTTCAGCTCGGCTTCCAGTTTGGCAGCAGCCTGTGCAGCAGCCTTGGCGGCGATGGCCTTTTTAGCGGCGGCTATCTGCTGCTGGGTAGGCTTTACCGGCTTGGCGGGCTTGGCAGGCTTGGCAGGCTTGGCGGCGGGTGCAGCAGCAGCTGGGGCCGGGGCCGGCGCAGGTTTAGCAGCCGGTTTGGCCGGGGCAGCAGGGGCTGGCTTGGCAGCCGGCTTAGCAGGTGCAGCAGCCTTGGCGGGTGCCGGGGCCGGCTTGGCTGCAGGCTTGGCAGCTGGTTTGGCGGGGGCGGCTACTGGCTTTTTGGCCGGAGTGGCAGCGGGGTTGGCAGCTACAGCTACCTTTTTTGCCGGTGCAGGCGCCGGCTTCTTGGCCGGGGCAGCAGGCTTGGCGGCAGCCTTTTTGGCAGGCGCCTCCACTTTTTTAGCCGGCGCGGCGGCCTTTTTGGGGGCAACAGCAGCCTTTTTGGGCGCTGGCGCAGGAGCTTTTTTAGCCGGCGCAGCCGCTTTTTTGGCGGGTGCCGCAGCCTTTTTAGGTGCGGTTTTGGTCGCTTTTTTGGTCGTAGCCATCGTTGTTTACTCCTTTTTAGAGACGTTCACTTTCAACAGGACTTCGTTTACCTCAATTTCGGTGCCACCCTCCAGTTGGTCGACAAACTCAAGAGAATCTGCCAAAATTTCGGCGCAAATATAGGACTTGAAGCTATCGAACGATTTCATAATATCCGCACCGCCCGCCAGGCGCACCGTGATGCGATCGGTCAGGGCAAAGTCCATGTCTTTGCGGATGTTCTGAATGCGGTTGACCAGCTCACGGGCATCGCCCTCCATGCGCAGTTCATCGGTCAGGGTCACATCCAGGGCTACCGTCAAGCTGCCTTTGCTGGCTACGCTCCAACCGGGTATATCGTCGGCACTTATCTCCACTTCGCTGGCCAGTATAGTAATGGCCTGGCCATTTACCTGCAGTACCGCCTGCCCTTCCCGCTCCAGTTCGGCTATCCGGTGCTGGTCGAAGCTGGTCAGTTCGGCAGCCACCGCCTTCATGTGCGGACCCAGCTTTTTGCCCAGCAGGGCAAAATTTGGCTTCAGCTTTTTGCTGATAAAGCCCTCAGTTTCCGTCAGATAGGCTACTTCCTTGATGTTTACCTCGGCCTTTATCAGGTCTTCTACTTTTTCCAGTTGGGCCTGCATGGCCGGGTTCAGCACCGGTATCAGCACCTTTTGCAGCGGCTGCCGCACCTTGATGCTCACTTTTTTGCGCAAGCTCAGCAGCAGGCTGCTGGCATCCTGTGCCAGTTGCATCCGCTCTTCCAGATCGGTGTCGATGGCGGCGGCCACCGCTACCGGGTAAGCCGCATGGTGCACACTTGCTGCCTCAAAGCGGCCGGCCACGGCATTCAGCTGCCGGAACACCGCATCGCTAAAGAAGGGTGAAATGGGCGCCATCAGGCGTACCAGTGTTTCCAAACATTCGTACAGGGTTTGGTAAGCGCTGATCTTATCGGCACTATAATCGCCTTTCCAGAAGCGGCGGCGGCACAGGCGTACGTACCAGTTGCTCAGGTGTTCGTCCAAAAACTCCTCCATCAGGCGGCCTGCTTGTGTGGGCTCGTAGTCGTCCATAGCGGCCGTCACCCGCTGCACCAGCGTGTTCAGGCTGCTTAGCACCCAGCGGTCTATTTCGGGCCGCTCGGCCACGGGTACATAGGCTTCTTTAAAGGCGAAGCCGTCCACATTGGCATACAACACAAAAAACTGGTAGGTATTGTACAGGGTACCAAAAAACTTACGCTGCACTTCCTGAATGCCGGCGAGGTCAAATTTCAGGTTGTCCCAGGGGCTGGCATTGGTTACCAGGTACCAGCGGGTGGCATCGGCGCCGTAGGTTTCGATCGTTTTAAACGGATCGACCACATTGCCGAGGCGCTTACTCATCTTGTTACCATTCTTGTCCAGCACCAGGCCATTGCTCACCACCGTTTTGTAAGCACGGCCATCTACCTGTTCGGCAGAAAGGCCGGCAGCTTTCAATTCGGCTTCAATGTCTTCTTTTACCAGGCTGCCGATGGCATGCAGGGTATAAAACCAGCCGCGGGTTTGGTCTACGCCTTCGGCTATAAAGCTGGCGGGGTAGTTGCGGGCAAAAATCTCCTTGTTTTCAAACGGAAAATGCCACTGCGCATAGGGCATGGCGCCGCTGTCGAACCATACATCAATCAGATCGGGTACCCGCTTCATGGGGCGGCCAGTGGGGCTTTGCAGCACTACCTCGTCTACCTGCGGCTTGTGCAGGTCGGTTATCTGCTGCACAGGACTATCGGGGTGCAGGTGCGCCTTCAGCTCGGCAATGCTGCCAATGCAAATTTCCTCGGCACCATCCTCGGTGCGCCATACGGGCAGTGGTGTGCCCCAGTAGCGGCTGCGGCTCAGGTTCCAGTCCACCATGTTTTCCAGCCAGTTGCCAAAGCGGCCGGTGCCGGTGCTTTCGGGCTTCCAGCGGATGGTTTTGTTCAGCGCTACCATGCGGTCTTTCAGCGCCGTGGTGCGAATAAACCAGGCATCCAGCGGATAATATAGAATGGGCTTATCGGTGCGCCAGCAGTGAGGATAGTTGTGCTCGTACTTCTCCACTTTGAAGGCCCGGTTTTCGAGCTTCAGTTTTACGGAGATGTCTACGTTCACATCAACGTAGTCTTTTTCGTCTGTGTAGTTCTTTACAAAGCGGCCGCTGAACTCACCGAGGCCGTCCACAAACTTGCCCTGGCGGTCTACCATGGTCAGGATACCGATATTGTATTTTTTGCCCACCTTGTAGTCATCGGCGCCAAAGGCCGGGGCCGTGTGTACAATGCCGGTACCATCCTGGGTGGTTACAAAATCGCCCAGCAGTACCCTGAACGGGTCGGCATCAGGGGTAATCTTTTTAATCTCTTCGAGGCTGTTGGCTTCGTACGGCAGCAGTTGCTCGTACCGAATATTTTCCAGTTGGTGGCCATAAAACCTATCGAGTATTACCCAATCCTTGATTGCTCTTTTTGAATCTAATAACCAATCCCTCAATAGTTTCTCTTGACCATCGACTTCAACATCAGGCCAATTTTGAAACTTGGAACCGTTTGTAACTAGATTAAATCTCCCAACATACAAGCCATCCGTATCCGGTTGATAATCAAAGTATTTTGAAAACAACTCCTCTGCAATTATCAAGTTTACTTCAGAAAACTTGAAGTATGGATTTATAGTTTTTACAAGTATATAGGTGATGTTTGGACCGACTGTTAATCCAAGATTGGAAGGCAAAGTCCATGGCGTTGTCGTCCAAGCTAAAAAGAAAATCTCTTTTGACCGCTGAGGTCTGTATAATGAGAATTCTTTCAGTGCAGGAGCCAGCTTTTCCTCGGCCTTGAAAAGAAACTCACTCTCATGATTTTGCACCGCCCTGAACATCACGGTGGCGCTGGTGTCTTTTACATCTTTATAAGTGCCGGGCTGGTTCAGCTCGTGGCTGCTAAGGCCGGTGCCGGCGGCAGGGCTGTACGGCTGTATGCTCACACTTTGGTACAGCAGGCCGCGGTCGTACATCTTTTTCAGCAGCCACCACAGGCTTTCAATGTAGTTGTTGTCGAAAGTGATGTAGGGGTCGTTCAGATCGACCCAATAGCCCATTTTGCGGGTGATATCGTCCCACTTGTCTTTGAAACGCAGCACCGCTTCGCGGCATTTTTGGTTGTACTCGGCAATGCTGATCTTTTTACCGATGTCTTCTTTGGTAATGCCCAGCTCCTTTTCCACCCCCAGTTCTACCGGCAGGCCGTGCGTGTCCCAGCCACCCTTGCGGTGCACCTGGTAGCCCTGCATGGTTTTGTAGCGGCACACCAGGTCTTTGATGGTGCGGCTGATAACGTGGTGGATACCCGGCATCCCGTTGGCGCTGGGTGGTCCTTCGTAAAACACAAAGGGCTCGGCCCCCTGGCGCAGCTCAACACTTTTCTCAAACGCCTGACCCTGCGCCCATTTGGCCAGTATTTCCTGTTCAATGGCGGGCAGGTTCAGCCCTTCAAACTCCTGATAGCGTACAGACATAGTAATAGACAGCTAAAAATGGCTGCAAAGGTAGGGATAGGCGGTGCAATTAAGCCACGCATGAAGCAGTGCTGCCCAAGGCTTTAAAACCGTTAGACTACATCACTTCGACCCATCAGTTCAGCCAGCTTTGTCAATCTTTCAGCAAGGTGCACAACTACCGAAGTGAGTTCGGTAGTGCGCTCTGCCAATAGCAAGTAAGGCATTGAATCAACCGACGGTGTATTTACCTGCTGACCATCTTGTAACCCAAAAACTAGCTGGTCGGGAGCGACTTGGAGCACTTCAGCCACCTGGGCTAGCCGACTTAAGGACACATCAGAGTGACCGTTTTCAATTTGGCTAACCGCTGCGGAAGAAATTCCCAATAATCGAGCAAGCGTCTCTTGCTTAATACCAATAAATTCTCGCCGGCGCTGAATATTGCGACCGACTAAGTGCTTAAGGTCCATAGATTCTGAAGTGGCGCTTAATATCAATTAAACCGATAGCTAAAGTAATGTAAGCCCGTTAAAGCTGCAACACCCATTAATAAATCCACCTTTGAAAAATAAATTAACCAACCATGAAAACACTCCAACACCAATCTCGAATGATGCGAAAATGGACAAGACTGATTATTCTAAGCGGCATCATTACTTGCTTAGCTTCCTGTGAGAAAACAGATAACATTCAGGGACAGGAACCCAACAAGGCGACTTTTGAGTCCGTAGCAAAAAAGCTGAACATTCGCTATGATAGGAATGCGATTTCCCAACTGCAACGGCAATTCAAGACCCCAGCGGAATGGGAAAAAGAAATTCAAAAACAACGTGCTGCCCATACAGGCCGACCACACAAGCACGTGCAAGTAGCTGGAAGTGTGCATGCGAATAAGGCAAAAAACAATCTCGCCGCGACCAATAATGCAAATAGTTCAGAGGGAGACTTTAAGCTTACCCTTATAACTCCAGACCGAAGAATAGATATCCCGGTGAGCCGCCAAAAGGCCTGGGACATGCGAATACTAGACATAGCCGAAGAACAAGGTATCCGCTTACCTTATTCCGACCGAGCCGGGGCGTCTTCGACATGCGTAGCTAAAATGGTAAGCGGCATGGTAGATCAAAGCGATCAATCCTTCTTAGATGACGAGGATATCGACAACGGCTGGATTCTTACCTGCATGGCCTACATGCTGACAGATGTAACAATCAGAACACACATGGAGGATGAATATGTGCTTTCGAAGATGAATGATTTTAATCAAACAGTGAGTGGAAGCACTGCCTGTGCATTGACAGAGCCTGAAGGGGAGTACTCCGGTCCAGAGCAAACTGAGTTTG
>CANHEC010000188.1 GCA_947459455.1 Chitinophagaceae bacterium | reverse complement strand
TGTCCATAATGGCCTGGTCAAAAGTGATATCGTTGATCTGCAGATCCTGCAGGTGGTAGCCCCATTCTTCCAGCGAGTGATCGACTTCGCTTTTTACATACTCTACTATTTCGCGACGGAGGCCCAATATTTCGGCCTGGCGCTTGGTGGCCACATAGCTGCGTATGTTGCCCTCAATGGTGCGCACCAGTGCCTGCATCAAATCCTTATCGCTGATGAATTTGAATGCTACTTTCTTAATGGTTTCTTCTTCGGCATTTTGCACACTGTACAGCAGCATGGCTTTGAAGTACACATTGGCCTGGTCCATGGTCACCGCCTGAAATTCCAGTTCCACACTGCGGTTTTGAATACTGACGCGGCGTGTGACCCGCTCCAGAAAAGGAATCTTGAAATTGAGGCCAGGACGCATGATACGGCGATACTTGCCAAACATGGTGACCACGGCAATAAAACCCTGCTGCACGGTAACAAAGCCGCTCAGTACAAATGCAACGGCCAGCAGCACTAACCCATAGGAAAAAAAGTCTTCCATTTCGAAAAATTTGAGCGGAAAGTTAGCTGGCAAACTGTTGAAAACAAGGTGAACTTATGCACCACGCTTACCGGAGCTCGACGGCACCGTCGCCAGCAAAATTTTATTGAGCTGCCAGGCAATGCTCAGCCGAAAATTGCGGGTGCGGCTGCTACGAAATGCGTCGAGCGTAAACTGCTGCCCCACCGTTCGGCTGATGTTTTCCTGCGGGGTAAACGGATCGATGACATTGAAACTGAGGATGAGCCGGCGCTGCAGAAACTTGTGCTGCACCCCAAAGTTGGTGTTCACATTGCTGCGGCTGCGCCCCTGTGGATCGGCCCAGTTGCTGTAGCGGATGCTGCCATCCATGCTGAACACGCCGCTGAACGTGAGGTTGTAATTGACTGTGCTGTAAAAAGAGCCGCCATTGCGGTAGCCAAACTGCTGCCGCAGGCTTTGGCGGTAGTACATGTAGGTGTAGCCGGTACTCAGGTTTACCCGTACTGTTTTTGAAAAGCTGTAGCCACTCCAAAAGCTGGCCTCATACTCGCGGCGGCTGGCAATGTTTTGATAGGTTGTGTAGGTTTTGCCATCGGGCTGCAGGGTGCGGATGGAGGCAATGATGTCGGTAATGAGATTGAAACCCAGCGAGCCATTGATAAAGCTCTTGCCTTTGTTGTAACCGAGGTTCAAATCAAAATTGTGCGCCGTAGACGGCTGCAGGTTTGGATTGCCAAATCGCAGGTTGTAAGGATCGCCGTAGTCGATGGCGGGATTCAGTTCGCCGGCACCGGGCCTGCGAATGCTTTGGCGGTACACCAGGCTGAGGTTGGTTTGCTTGCTCAGATCGCGGCGAATGGTAGCACCGGGCAGCCAGTTTGCGAACGTATTGCTGCTGGCCGCCTGCGTGGTTTTGTCCTTTACCGAAAAACGGGTCCACTCGGGCTGCACGTAAGCTACAATGCGCCACTTACCAGCCGCCCAGGTAAAGCCGCCCCGCAGGTACCACACCGCCTGATCAAACAAGAATGAGTTGGACAAACCAGCGGCCGGCAACCATGCATTTTGTGTCTTATCCAGGTAAAGGCTCTGCAGTTCATTATCGTTGTGAGTGCTTAAAAAGCCAGCCCCTGCATTCAGTGTCCATTGCTTGCTAAACAACTGGCGATTGTAGTTGAGCCGGGTCTGCGTATTGACGTATCGGTTGTTCGTGAGCTGCTGTTGGCTGCTATCCAGCCCCAGCGGCGCCTGCGTGGCAGGGTCGAGAAATGCTTGCAGAAAATTGCGGTCGTTGTCGGTGCGGCCCGAGCTCAGGCTGGTCACCAGTCGCAGGTTTTCGCCATGCTTTTTGCCCTTGTATTGCCAGGTCAGTTGCGGATTGAAATTGCTGCTGTAGCCCTCGGCTGCGATACTGCGTTGGCTGTAGCGCCACAACTGATCGAAGCGGTTGATATTGCTGAACGCAGTCAGCGATTGATTATCGAAGTAATTCACGTTGGCCTGCAGTACGGCGCTTAGTTGGTGCTGCTTGCTCAGGTCGGCATCGGCCTGCAGGCGCAGGTTGGGCCGCAGGTTGCGGTTATCAAAATCGCCTTCGGTATTGAATCGGTTGCTGCTATCAGCAAATCGATTTTGGCGATAGCTGTTGTTGTAGCCCAGTAGTTGCGATGCGCCCACATTCAGCACGCCATTCAGGTTCCACTTTCCCTGCCGGTAGCTGATATTGGCACCAGCATTGCCTTCGCCACGGGTACCTGCACTCAGGCTCACCCGTCCGGTCAGGCCCACTTTGCCTTTTTTGGTAATGATGTTGATGACGCCCCCCGCATCGGTGCCAAATTCCGGCGGCGGGTTTTGCATCAGCTCAATCCGCTCGATGGCGCCACCGGGCATGCTTTCCAGCAAATCGGCCAGCTGCTGTCCGTTCAGGTCTACCGGCTTATCGTCTATCAGTATGCGGGGCTCTTTGCCGCGTAGCAGCAGCTTGCCATTCGGGTCATTGCTCACCAGTGGCAGGGTCTTTAGCAATTCGGCAGTGGTGCTGCCCGCACTCAGGGCCGATTCGCCCGCATTGAAGGTCACTTTGCCGTCCTTGCTTTCCAGCATCGGCTTTTCTACATACACCACTACATTTTGCAGTTCGCTGTCGCTGGCGCCCAGTTTCAGGTCGCCCATGTTGAAGTCGAACCGCTCGGCACGAATATGAATGCTATCGATGCGAAGGGTGCCAAAGCCCACCATGCTTATTTGCAAATGATAGTAGCCATACGGTAGTGCCACAAAAGAAAAATAGCCATCATCGCGGGTGACCAGCGATTTGAAAAAGCTGCTGCTGTCGGCACGACGAAGGGATACGGTAGCGCCCTGCAGTGGCTTATTGGCCACACTGTCGAAGGCGGCGCCCACCAGCATGCCGGGGGCACGCTGCTGCGCCTGCCCCAGCGCTGCCAGGCAGCACAGGGCCCACAAAATCATCAGTTGCTTCACAGGGTTGTTTACGCCTTATTGGACGCTGTGGCGGCGGACTTCCTGCCCAGCACTGCCTGTAGTGGCAGCGCCAGTGCTACCACCAGCGCAGCGCCAATTACGTTCAGCCAAAGGAAAGAAATGATTTGCATGTTGTACACCGTAATCACGGCCAATTGCGCTATCACGGCGGCCCAAAACACCGCATCTCCCTTGACATACCGAATGAAAAAAGCCACCAGGAAAATGCCCAGAATAACGCCGTAAAAAATGGAACCGAGGATATTGACCGCCTCGATGAGGCTGCCCATATTGGTAGCAAACATGGCCACCGCAATGCTAAACAGCCCCCAGCCCAGCGTGTACTGCCAGCTGAGGCGGTAGCTGGTCTTTTCGTCGCATTGCTTATTAATCAGCTGCCGATGAATATCGACCACGGTGCTGCTGGCCAGCGAATTGAGGGCCGCAGCTATGCTGCCCCATGCCGCCAGGATAATAACAGCAATGAGCAGCCCCACCAAGCCCTTGGGTAGCTGAGAGGTCACGAAATACAGAAACACATAATTGGTATCGTTGCTTTCGCCGGCCGGCACCGCCTTTTTCAGCAGCTGGCTATAGTGGCTGCGCAGTAGTTGTATGCTGTCGTAGTTGGCCTGTAGCCTTTCATTGACGCCTCCTGCCTGCAGGCTGGCACCTGCCGGTATGGGCTGCCCCTGGCGCAACGTGTGCCGCTGCTGCAGCAGCTGCTGGTAGCGGGCTTCGGCAGCTTCCAGCTCGGGCCGCAGCGCCGTCTGGTGCGCCTGCGCTACCAGGGTTTGGTTGAAAAAAAGTGGCGCTTCGCGAAACTGGTAAAATGCAAACACCAACACGCCCACCAGCAAGATGGCAAACTGCATCGGCACTTTTACCAGTCCGTTCATCAGCAGGCCGATGCGGCTTTCTTTCATGCTGCGGGCAGTAAGGTAGCGGCCTACCTGGCTTTGGTCGGTGCCAAAGTAGCTGAGCGCCAAAAAGAAACCGCCAATCACACCGCTCCACATGTTGTAGCGGTCTTTCCAGTCGAAGCCGGCATCTGTTTGGCCACTGGTGATCACGTTCATTTTGCCCAGGTTGCCGCCGGTAGCAATGGCCTCGGCCACGCCCATGCCCTCAGGCAGGCCCTGCACCGCCACCCAGGCTGCTACACCCATACCTGCCATGATGATGAGAAACTGCAACTGCTGCGTGTAAGCCACAGCACGGGCACCACCGCTCACCGTGTACACTATCAGCAGTCCACCCATCACCAGGTTGGTGAGGTAAATATTCCACCCCAGCAACGACGACAGGATGATAGAAGGCGCATAAATACTGATGCCGGTGCTGAGCCCCCGGCCGATGAGAAACAGCAGCGAACTGAGCGTACGGGTTTTGATATCGAACCGCTGCTCCAGGTACTCGTAAGCCGTGTACACTTTCAGCCGGTGGTAAATGGGTACAAACACCGCACTGATGACAATCATAGCCAGTGGCAGTCCAAAGTAATACTGCACAAAACGCATCCCATCGGTAAACGCCTGGCCGGGTGCACTTAAAAACGTGATAGCACTGGCCTGCGTACCCATAATGCTGAGTAGCACCAGCCACCATGGCATGCTACGGCTGCTCAAAAAGTAGCCTTCCATGCTCTTCTCATGGCGGCTTTTATGCAGACCATAGGCCACAATAGCCGCCAGCGTCAGCACCAATACAATCCAATCGATAGTGGCCATGGTACGAGCAATGCTTAATGATACAATTGGGTGAGCCAGGCATACGCCAATACTTGCAGCACCAGCAGCAACAGTACCAGCAGGTACCAGCGGTTCCAGTAGGCTTGTTTGGGTTCGTGGCTCATGAGCGGCGCTTGCGGGTGGGGATGGTGAAAGCGTAGATGGCGGCTACCAGCACGCCCAACAGCATGCCCCATTTAAAATTTTTGATGAGCTTGCCAATGATGAGGCCGGCAATAGCTGCCACAAAAAAGAGCACTTCAGGTCGTTTCATACACAGCAGGTTGGTAGCACAATGCGCACAAACTTAAGCGCAAAACCTAGTGTTTGGGCAGGGCTATCAAATTGGCCAGCAACCGATAGGCGCCCGGCACGCCGGCCGGCAATTGCCGGAAAAATACCAGGCCGGTATACACAAAATTGCCCTTGCCATACGGCGCAATGGCCAGTGAACCATTTTGCACAGGTTCAGTGGGATCAGCAAAGCCCAACGGCATTTGCCACTGCTCTCCACTGGTGCCCTCGGCGTGGTAAATGCTCCGCTCCTGCACCCATCCTTCAAAGTCTTTGGTAGTGATCTTATTCGGCACATTCAGCACCGGGTGGTCGGGCAGCAAAAACTTCGGCGCAGCATTTTCATCGGTGATGCGTGTGCGACCAACATTGAATGCATACGGCGCAATACGACCGCGAATGCTGCTGATGAAGTTATT
>CANHEC010000187.1 GCA_947459455.1 Chitinophagaceae bacterium | reverse complement strand
TAACCGAAGACCCCCGGCTGGGCGGCACCATTTACAGCGCCGCCGAAGAAATAGAGCAGGCCGGTGGCAAAGCACTGGCCATCCAGCTGGACATACGCGACGAAGCGGCCAGTCAGGCGGCCATCGCCCAGGCGGCTGAGCATTTTGGCGGCATCGATATCCTCATCAACAATGCCAGCGCTATCAACCTGCTGCCCACCGAAAAAACAGAGCCCAAGCGCTACGACCTGATGCATGACATCAATGTGCGGGGCACCTTCTTTTTGTGCCAGGCCGCTATTCCTTTTTTGAAAAAAAGTACCAATGCCCATATTCTCAACCTGAGCCCCCCCATCAACATGGCGGCCAAATGGTTTGCCGGCCACCTGGCCTATACCATGAGCAAGTACAATATGAGCATGATAGCCTATGGCCTGAGCGCCGAGCTGAAGCAGTACCGCATAGCAGCCAATACCCTTTGGCCAAAAACCACCATTGCCACCGCAGCTGTGAACAACCTGCTGGGCGGCGAAATGCTGATGAAAATGAGCCGCACCCCGGCCATTGTGGCCGATGCCGCCTGGTATATTTTGCAGCAGCCCGCCGATCAATACACCGGCCAGTTTTTGATAGATGAAGAGGTGATGGCTTCGCAGGGGATCACCGATTTGAGTGCCTATGCCTACGTGCCGGGCAACCAAACATTTTATCCCGACCTGTTTGTAGATGCCTGACCCAAACTACCCGCCCATGCCCGCTCCCAACACCCTCACCAATCCGCTGCAGCAGCTGGCGTTCGACTACATCATGCTCACCGGCGAATCAGTTTTTTTGACCGGCAAAGCTGGTACCGGTAAGACCACCTTTTTGCGCCGCCTGAAAGAAGAATGCCCCAAGCAAATGGCCGTGCTGGCACCCACCGGCGTAGCAGCCATCAATGCTGGCGGCGTTACCATTCATAGCTTTTTTCAGCTGCCTTTTGCACCGTTTGTACCGGTGCAGGGCAAGGCTGCTGCTAGTGCAAATACGACCGAAGCAGTAGGCGAGCACGCCCTCATCAGCCGCCTGCGCTATGGCCGCGATAAGCGGGAACTGCTGCAAAGTCTGGACCTGCTGGTAATAGACGAAGTAAGCATGGTGCGGGCCGATGTGCTGGATGCCATCGATACCATTTTGCGCCACTTCAGGCGGCGGCAGCTGCCTTTTGGCGGTGTGCAAATGCTGCTGATAGGCGACCTGTACCAGCTGCCTCCCGTGGTGCAGCACGAAGAATGGCAGATACTGGGAGAGTATTACGAAGGGCCGTTCTTCTTTCACAGCCATGTGATACGCCGGCAGCCGCCGGTGTATGTAGAGCTGCAAACCATATACCGGCAAAGCGACGAACGATTTATAGACCTGCTGAACCAGGTGCGCAATAACCAATTGACACCAGCCGGCCTGCAACTGCTGAACAGCCGCTGCCGGCCAGGCTTTGTGGTGCCCGATGATGAGCCGTGGATAACGCTGACCACCCATAACCGAAAGGCTGATGCCATGAACGAAGCAGCGCTGGAGCGCCTGCCCGGGCCGGTATACAAATACACGGCAGAGGTGGCCGGCGAGTTTAGCGATAAAAGCTACCCGGCCGACGAAACCCTGGTACTGAAAGAAGGTGCGCAGGTCATGTTTTTGAAAAACGATGCCATCGGCCGCCGCTACTTTAATGGGCGCATCGGGCGCATCAGCAGCCTGAGCGAACGCCAGATAGTAGTGCAGTGCGACGACGACCCGCTGCCGATAGAGGTAAAACCTGAAACATGGCGCAACGTGCAGTACACGCTGAACCGCCAGCAGCAACAGGTAGAAGAAAAAGAGCTGGGCAGCTTTACGCAGTATCCGCTGCGGCTGGCCTGGGCAGTCACCATTCACAAAAGCCAGGGCCTCACGTTCGACAGGGCAGTGATTGATGCAGCAGCCTCCTTTTCGGCCGGGCAGGTGTATGTAGCCCTGAGCCGTTGCCGCAGCCTGGAAGGCATAGTGCTGCCGGCGCCGGTGCCGCCTACCGCGGTGCGGGTAGACGAGCGGGTGCAGCAATACAGTGGCAGCGCCAAAGCGGTGGATGAGTTGCGCCAGTTTTTTGGGGCGGCCCAGCGGCAGTATCAGCAGGAGCTGCTGCGCCATGCATTTGACGGCTGCCCCCTGCAGCGTGCCAGCCGCTACCTGCTTCAGCAGTGGCAGCAGCACGAAAGCACACTTGGCATGGCTGCTACCGAGTGGGCTACCACGCAGCTGGCCGAAGCCGATCAACTGCAGGCGACGGCGGCTAAGTTTCAGGCGCAGTTGGAGCGGCACTTTGCCAGCGCCGAGGCGCTGCCCGAGCAAGATGAATTTGTGCAACAGCGGGTGCGGCAGGCAGCGCAGTGGTTTGTGCCGGCGCTGAATAGCCGGCTGGAGGCGCTGAAGCAAATACCCGTGGTAAGCGATAGCAAGGAGACGGCCGAAGAACTGGAAGAGGCGCTGGCGGCCACGCTGAAAGCCGGCCGCCAATGGCTGCAACTGCTACAAGCCTGCGAGCAGGGCTTTAGCAGCCTGGGTATGATACGGGCCCGCTCGAAAGTGAACATAGCCGACGTGACCGGCCTGGCCTATGCCGGCAGCCAGCGCCAGCAGCACCGCGATCTGGCCAGCGCCCACCCGCTGCTGGAAGAGCAGCTGCGCCGCTGGCGCAATGAAGAGGTAGCCAGCAGTGGCAGGCCGGTGTACACCGTGTGCAGCAACCGCACCCTGGCCGAGATAGCCACCTACCTGCCGCACAGTAGCCAGGAGCTGCAGCAAATGCAGGGCATGGGACCGGCCAAGGCGGCACAGTACGGCGAAGCGATACTGGCCATGGTGCAGGCCTACTGCCAGCAGCATGAGCTGCAAAGCCAGGTGGCCACGAAAGCCGGTACCAAACGCCCTCGCAAAAGCAAGGAGCCGGTGGCTGAAAAGCCGCCCAAAAAGGAGAGCCACCTCATTAGCTTCGAGCTGTGGCAGCAGGGCAAAACACCAGAAGCCATTGCCGCCGAGCGGGGCTTGGCAGTGAGCACCATACAGGGTCACCTGACTGCCTATGTGCTGCAGGGGCTGGTGCCAGTAGAAGTGATCATGCCCAAAGAGCTGTTTGACAAGTGCTGCGAAATAATAGCCGACCTGCAACCCGGCGGCATGGGCCCGGTGAAAGAAATACTCGGCGATGAAATAAGCTACACGCAGATACGCCTGGCCATGGACTGGATGAAGCAGGAAGGCCGGCTGAACACCGAAGCCAGCACGCCAACGGAAGGTTGATTGTTGCAGCTCATCAGCCGATAGTAGCACTACTGCCGATGGGCAGGCCGATGGACGATACTACCCCGCAGGTACGGCCGTGGCCGTGCCGAGGAGTAGTGAGGAGAGCGGCTACTGCTGCCGGGATGTGCACTACAGCTGAATGCCCCACCAGGAGAATTGCCATAAAAAACCCTTGCCAGCAGTGGCCGGCAAGGGTATGGTGGTGTGGTGAGTAATGATTAGTTTTTGATGCGGCCTGCTTCGCTTTCGAGGCCGGTTTGGCGCTGCCGGGCGCTCTTCACTTCGTTGCTGCCAAAGCGCCAGGTAAAGTTGATGCGAACAGTTTGGGCTTCCCACTGGCCGCGACCGCGGATATATACGCCGCCGAAATTGTTGGTCGACCGCCAGAAGTTGGTGCGGAACACATCGGTCATGGAGAGCTTAATGCTGGCTTTGTTTTTGAACAGCGGTTGCATGACACCAATGTCAAGATTGCCCATGGGACGAATGCGCCAGGTGCCGGCCCAAATGGACGGGCCGTTGAACCACCCGGTCATTTCGGCTTTGAGGCCTTTCTTGCTGAGATTAAAAGTGTTTTGCATGTACACGCCGTAGGTGGGCACCTGCTCGTTGATGCGGCCGTTGTTGAAAGTGCCTTTGTAGATCTGGTAATTGTACCACAGGTTAAGGTAGCCATTCCACCACTTGGCAATGGGCAGCGGGGCACCTACGCTGAAGTTGATGATTTGCTGACTGGCCAGGTTGCGCTGCTGTATGTAGGTGGCTTTGCCATCGGTGGTATCGGTGATTTGCGTAGCAAAATCTTTGACATAGCTGTAGCCGACCGTGGTGGTGAGAAAGCCTTTGAAAGTGTGCGACAGCTCGACATTATCGGTGTACTGCGGCTGCAAAAAGGCGTTGCCTTTTTCGTAGGTCAGTTCGTCCAGTTTGTTTTCAAACGGGTTGAGGTCCTGGTACGTGGGCCGGTCGATGCGGCGGCTGTAGGTAAGGTTGAGCGTGTTATGCTTATTGAAGTTCCAGGTGAGGGCGGCGCTGGGGAACCAATCGAGGTAGTTGCGCTTTACGCGGTCGTCGTCCTGCTTTTGGCCATCGGCCCGGGTCAGCTGCCCATCGCTATTGGTTTGCTCCAGGCGCAGGCCTGCCTGCAGGCTCCATTTTTCGCTCAGCTGGCGCTGGTAGTTGGCATAGGCTGCATTCACATTTTCGATGTAGCTAAACTGGTTGCTGCGGCCGGTATTCAGCACCGGCTGGCCATTTTGGTAGTCGAAAAAGTTGAAGGCGTTATCGGTCTTCACGTACGAGAACTTAGCACCGTAGCCCAGTTTGCCACCCCATTTTTTCTGCTCTACATCGGCCTTGAAGGTGTAGATATTGATATCGGTAGGAGTGTGGTTGCCAAAAATGACTTCACGATCGAGAGCACCGTTGGGACGCAGGTAACGGTTGGGCTGCATGCTGCGGCCCACACCACGAAACAGGCCATAGTCGGCATCGATATTGAGCTCAAAGCCGCTGGTATCGGCAAAGCGATAGTTGGCATTGAAATTGGCATTGGTGCGGCTGCCGGGGATGCGGTTGCTGGCTACCAGGGTGCTGGCGAGTTGGCCGGTTTTGTTGTCGTAAATGGGGGTGGTGCTGCTGGCGCTCCAGGGGCCATCGTTGTGGTTGATGGTGGCGAGTACGCCAAAGGTTTGGCGGCTGCTGGCGTACCAGTCGGCGCCTATTTTGGCATTCACGGCACGGGTGCGGCTGATATTGAGCGAACGCTGATCGTACAGGGTATCGTTTTGAATTCGATACAGTGTCATGTCGGTAGCATAATTGCCTATGCTGCCGCCCACATTGCCAAACAGGTTCAGTTTTTTATTACGGTTGTTCAGGTTGAGGCTGCCATTGCCTTTGGGCGTAATGCCCTGCACCAGTCCGAGGTTGACGGAGCCATTGGTGCCATACTTCTTGTTCTTTTTCAAACGAATATTAATGATCCCTGCATTGCCGCTGGCATCGTAGCGGGCCGATGGGTTGCTGATCATTTCGATGGCCTCGATATCGTTGCTGTTGATGCTGCGCAGGTAGGCGGCCAGGTCTTTGGTATCCAGCTGCATCATACGACCATCTACATACACCCGCACGCCGGTTTTGCCTTTCATGCTGATGTTCTCGTTGTT